>CALAHL010000311.1 GCA_937891725.1 uncultured Rhodospirillaceae bacterium
TGATTGCCGCCGACCAGATCGAGGCCGCGTGGATTGCCGTGCTGGCACTTTTGAGAACCCGCCTGTTGTCGCTGCCGGACCGGCTGGCCCCGCAGGCTTTTAACCAACCAACTGTCGGAGATACCCGGAACCTGATCCGTGCCGCCATCCGCGAGGTGCTAGATGATCTCGCAGAGCCAGACGTCCAACTCGAAACTGATCTTGAGCTTGCGGGGATCGCCGATCCTGAAACGGACGGTGGTAAGGGCACTGGCGGTTCTGAAACCACCGCCGGATCTGACGATCAGCGACTGGGCGGATCAGAACCGACGGCTCAGCTCTGAGGCCAGCGCCGAGCCAGGACAATGGCGCACGAGCCGCGCCGAATACCAGCGCGGGATCATGGAGGCGGTCTCGGATGCTGCCACCGAAACCGTCGTGATCATGTCCAGTTCACAAGTGGGTAAGGCGCTGGCGCTGTATACGCCGCTGGCGACGCCGACCGGTTGGACAACGATGGGCGATGTGCAGGTCGGCGACATTCTTTTTGACGAAACCGGCGCGCCTTGCCGGGTCATGGGCGCCACGGATGTGATGCGCAACCGACGCTGCTACCGGGTGCGGTTTTCGGACGGGAGTTCGATCATCGCCGATGCCGATCACCTCTGGGCGGTCGACAGTGACACACCAGTGCGCACGCAGGGCACAGTGAAGGACCTGTTCCATGACGATCCACCGGGCGGTCCTGACGACGAAGGAGATTGCTGAGACAGCCCATTACTTTGGCGCGAAGAAACGGAACCGATACGCCATCCCCGTTGCTGGCGCGCTGCAACTGCCCGAACAGGCATTGCCGATCTCGCCTTACGCCTTGGGCGTCTGGCTGGGGGACGGCCACAGCTACGGCTCACAGATCACCTGCCATAAGGATGATCTGGAAATCGTCGACCATCTCCGCGCCTGCGGCATGGAGGTTGAGGTCAAGTCGAAGGACAAACGGGTTCCGCATATCCTGACGCTGAAGCCCACGCTGCCGTGGCCCGACAATATGTGTCGCCGTGGCCACGACATGGATGTGCTGGGCCGCCATGGGAATGGGCAATGCGCGGAATGTGGTCGGCAGTTCGCGATGCAGTGGAAGCACGGCCTTCCCGTTGATCCAGTTCTGGAAGAAGGAAAGCCCTTCAGCTTGCGCTTGCGGGAGATGGGGCTGGCCAAGGATCGAAAGACGCCAGAAACCGGCAAACACATCCCGCCGGCCTACCTGCGCGCGTCGATAGATCAGCGCTTGGCTCTCCTGCAGGGGCTGATGGACACGGACGGCTATATCGCTGAGTGCGGTCGCTGCGAGTTCATCACGGTTCATCCGCGTCTGGCCAAGGGCTTCGGTGAGCTACTTGCCTCCTTGGGCATCAAGTTCACCGCCGTGGACAAGCAGCCGACGGTGGTAATCGATGGCGAACGGCGTCTTGGAAACCCTGCGACGCGGTTCTCGTTCATGATCTATGACGATACGCCGGTGTTCCGATTGGCAAGGAAGCGCGCGCGTCAGGTCTCACGCGCGGGGCGGCGGACGACGGAAACCGAGCGGCGCCGCATTGTCGCCGTCGAGCCGGTCGAGAGTGTGCCTGTGCGCTGCATTCAGGTGGACAGTCCCAACCGGCTTTATCTGGCCGGACGCACCATGATCCCGACGCATAACACGGAAGTGGTCAACAACGCCGTCGGTTACCACATCGACCAGGACCCGGCGCCCATCATGGTGGTCATGCCGACTGAACGGGATGCCGAAACCTGGTCGAAAGACCGCTTCTCGCCGATGGCGCGGGACACGCCCTGCCTTCAGGGCAAGATCGCTGATCCGCGTTCGCGGGATGGGAACAACAAGATCCTGCATAAGCGGTTCCCTGGCGGGCATCTGACCATTGTCGGGGCCAACGCGCCCTCAGGGCTGGCGAGCCGCCCGATCCGGCTGCTGCTCTGCGATGAGGTCGATCGCTATCCGTTCAGCGCGGGGGCCGAAGGCGACCCAGTCAACCTTGCAAAAAAGCGGACGGTAACGTTCTGGAACCGCAAGATTGTGCTGGTCTCGACTCCGACGAACAAAGGTGCCAGCCGGATCGAAGCGGCGTTCGAGGAAAGCGACCAGCGCCGGTATTGGGTGCCGTGCCCGGCGTGTGGACACGAGCAGATACTAACCTGGGGACAGGTCAAATGGGACAAGGATGAGAACGGCGGTCATCGCCTCGAAACAGCGCGCTACCACTGCGCCGATTGCGACGCCGCCTGGAAGGATGAGACCCGGTGGGCGGCAATCTCCAAGGGACGCTGGATCGCGGATGCGCCGTTCAACGGGACGGCAGGCTTCCATCTAAACGAGATCTATTCGCCCTGGGTGCGGCTCGAGGCCATGGCCAAGGCGTTCCTGTCCGCGCGCTCCGGTGGGGACGAGACGATGAAGACCTTCATCAACACCTCGCTCGGCGAGACCTG
>CALAHL010000312.1 GCA_937891725.1 uncultured Rhodospirillaceae bacterium
ATGCGGCCCGGACGATGACTATTGGTCAGAAACAGCGGGGCGGATGCTTCAGTGTAAGCGCTGTGCCGCCCCCACCTGTTCATTGATGCGGTAATTTTGGATCGTGGCGGCTTCTTATGGAGTTGGCGCGATGGCAGCAGCTGGTAGAAGTTCTGGTATTTCTCACAGTGACGATGGGGGCGTTCTTCAGCGCCTTGAGGTGCTGGCAGGACCGAGCGGCCGGCGGCGTTGGCCGGATGCCGTAAAGGGTCAGATCGTAGCGGAGAGCTTTGCGAGCGATGCTCCGGTTTCATCGACGGCCCGTCGTCACCGTCTCGCTCCGTCACAGCTTTTCGCCTGGCGTCGCGAGGCGAAGGCGGGACGGCTGGTCGTGCCAGCCGACGATGTGGCTCCGTTCGCGCCGCTGCTGCTTGATGCAGCCATGCCGACCGCTCCGCCGGCTGAGCGTTGTGAGCCGAAGATCGAGATCGCGGTCGGCGTTGTGACGGTGCGCGTGTCGGCGGCCACGCCGGCGCAGCGGATCGCCGGGATCGCCGCGGCGCTGGCGTCGGCGCTTTGATCTTCCCTTCGAACCGAGTGCGCATCTTCGTTGCGAGCCGGCCGGTGGACTTCCGCAAAGGGCATGATGGCCTGGCCGCTGTCGTGCAGCATGAACTCCGCAAGGACCCGTTCACGGGGACTGTGTTCGTGTTCCGCTCGAAGCGAGCGGATCGGGCAAAGATCCTGTTCTGGGATGGCTCGGGCCTGGTGCTGATCTACAAGCGGCTGGAGGCGCACACCTTCGCGTGGCCGCCGATCCGGGACGGGGTGATGAAGCTCGGGTACGCCCAGTTCGAGGCGCTGTTCGAAGGCCTGGATTGGCGCCGGGTCTATGCGGCGGCGCCCCGGCCGCCAGTGACGACCGGGTAGCTGCGGCCTTGTGAATCACCCAGCGTCTTCTCGGCGACCAAGCCTATGGCTTGATGGTATAAATCGCCATGACCGAGGCGAACGCGCTCCCCGATGATGTTGACGCCCTGAAGGCGATCATCGCCGTGATGGCGGATCGCAACGCGCGCCTCGAGCGGTTGGTCGAGGCCTTCAAACAGGCGATGTTCGGCCGTAAGTCCGAGAAGCTTGATCCAGACCAGTTTGAACTGGCGCTGGAGGACATCGAGACTGGGATATCCGCAATCGAGGCGGAGAAGGCGGCCGCTCCGGCCGGGCCTTCCGCCGGGCGCAAGCCGCCGCGAGCGGCCAATCGGGGTTCGCTGCCGAAGCATCTCCCTCGGATTGAGGTCATTGTCGAACCGGAGACGACGGTCTGCGGCTGTGGTTCTGATCTGCACGTCATCGGCGAAGACGTCTCCGAGCGCCTTGACGTTATCCCGGCCCAGTTCCGGGTGATCGTGACCCGCCGGCCGCGCTATGGCTGCCGCGCCTGCGAGACGGGCGTCGTCCAGGCGCCGGCCCCGGCGCGGCTGATCCCGGCAGGATTGCCGACCGAAGCCCTGATCGCCCACGTCCTTGTCGCCAAATACGCCGATCACCTTCCCCTGTACCGGCAAGCCCAGATCTATGGCCGCCAAGGCGTTGATCTCGACCGCTCGACGCTGGCCCATTGGGTCGGCCGGGCGGCGTTCGAGCTGAAGCCGGTGTTCGACCGCTTGCTCGCCGAACTCAAAGGGTCATCGAAGCTCTTCATGGACGAGACGCGCGCGCCGGTGCTTGATCCTGGGCGCCGACGAACCAAGACCGGATACTTCTGGTCGCTCGCCCGCGACGACCGACCTTGGGCGGGTCCTGATCCGCCGGGCGTCGCGTATTGCTATGCGCCGGGACGCGGCGGCGCCCATGCCGAGACATTCCTCACCGGCTTCTCCGGCATCCTCCAGGTCGATGGCTATGCCGGCTACAATCGCCTGACGCGCGACGTCCGCGCCGACGGGCCGATCCGGCTCGCCTACTGTTGGGCGCACGCTAGGCGCAAGCTCCACGAGATCGCCAAGGGCGGGCCCGCCCCGGTCGCTGAAGACGGCCTCCGACGCATCGCCGAACTCTACCGCATAGAGCAGGACATCCGCGGCCTGGCGCCCGATGCGCGCTTGCGCGCCCGTCAGGCCCAATCGGCGCCGTTGGTCGGCGCCTTCGGCGACTGGGTCGCGCACATCCGCGCCCGCGTCTCCGCCAAATCGGCGCTCGGCGAAGCCCTTCGCTACATCGTCAAACTATGGGACGGCCTCACCATCTTCCTGGAGGATGGCCGCGTCGAGATCGACAGCAACGCCGTCGAGCGCGCCATCAGGCCCATCGCCCTCAACCGCAAGAACGCGCTCTTCGCCGGACACGACGCCGGGGCCGAGAACTGGGGCGTCATCGCCTCACTGATCGAAACGGCAAAGCTCAACAAGATCGAGCCGCACGCCTATCTCACCCGAACCCTCGAAGCCATCGTCAACGGCCACAAGCAGCGCGATATCCATCAACTCCTGCCATGGAATTGCAAAGCCTGAAAACACGTGGGGCCAGAGCAACGCTTACGATCGCCTGGACGCCGCGAAGGATCTGCCCGGTCAGGCGGACGCATTCGTTGAGC
>CALAHL010000313.1 GCA_937891725.1 uncultured Rhodospirillaceae bacterium
GTGTCATGCGACGGGCCTACTTCCTGTCCTACACGGAAGAGAACTGCGAGTATCTGGGCCTCAACGACGGTGGCATCAACGCAGCCATGGAGAGTGGGCGAGAGGTCGTCTCAGCCGGGTTCATCACGCCCTATCCGCCGGGCTTTCCGATCCTCGTGCCGGGGCAGGTGGTCAGCAGCGATATCCTGACCTTTATGCGGGCGCTCGACGTCAAGGAAATCCATGGGTTTCGGCCGGAACTTGGTCTGCGCGTGTTCACCCAGGACGTGCTCGATCGGGAACTCGCCAAAATCGCTACGGGCCACGATATCGCGGCCGAATGACCGACCGTCGAGAGCCGGGACAGGCCCGGCTCGAAAACGACGGCGACTCTCAAAACCGAACAGGGAACTTACCGATGGCCACCACACCGAGAGCCAAGAAAAAACTAAAGAACATCTCCGAGATCAGGCGCTATTTCCACCGAAACGAGACGCCGATCTATTTCATCAGTGCCACAAACTTCAATCTGCTGGGCATGGATGAATGGGCAAAAAATTTCAAATTTATCAATTATCTGGACTGCTATGACGGGCGGCATCCGAACACCTTCGTGCCGTCGCCGGAGCCGCATCCGGAGTTCGAAAGCATCGAGGACATCAACAACTACCTGCTTCAGCACAAAGAGGTGCAGGACTTCATCAACAATCGCGGCAAGAAGCCTAAGGCCGTGTTCCTGATGTTCGACGAGAAGACCGAGGCGCTGGCCAAGGAAGCCGGGCTGCAGACCTGGTTCCCGAAGGCCAAATTGCGCTCCAAACTGGACGACAAGATCGAGACCGTGCGGATCGGCAACAAGGCAGGCGTGCCGAGTGTGCCGAACGCGCTGGGTAAGGTCGACAGCTATGCGGAGCTGAGCAAGATCGCCAAGGCCGCCAAGCTGGGCAACGACCTGGTTGTCCAAACCGCCTATGGAGATAGCGGGCACACCACCTTCTTCATCTCGAAGGAGACCGACTGGAAGCGCCATGCCGACGAGATCGTCGGGCAGGGTGAGGTCAAGATCATGAAGCGGGTGGATGTCCGTCAGGCCGCGATCGAGGCTTGCACCACCAAGGCCGGCACGATCGTGGGGCCGCTGATGACCGAAATTGTAGGTTTCAAGGAGCTGACGCCCTATCGCGGCGGCTGGGCCGGGAACGAGATCTTCGCCGACAGCTTCACGCCGGAGCTGCGCGAGAAAGCGCGGGACATGACCTTCAAGTTCGGCGAGCAGTTGCGCAAGGAAGGTTACCGCGGGTATTTCGAACTCGATTTCCTGATCGACAAGAAGACCAATGAGATGTGGCTGGGCGAGCTGAACCCCCGGGTGACCGGTGCGAGTTCGATGACCAACCACGCGGCCTTTGCCCATGCCGACGCGCCGCTGTTCCTGTTCCACCTACTGGAGTTCTCGGGCGTCGACTTCGATTTTGATGTGGCCGCCCTGAACGATCGCTGGGCTGATCCGGACAATATCGACTCCTGGAGCCAGATCGTCCTCAAGCATACCGAGGACGAGGTCGATATCATCACAAATGCGCCGCAATCGGGCATTTATCATATGAACGAGGACGGCAGCGTCGAGTATTCCCGCTTCGACTATCACCGCCGTGCTGTGGAAAGCGAGAACGAGTGCTTTTTCCTGCGGATCGCAGGACCGGGCGACTACCGGTACGAGGGCGCCGATCTTGGTATTCTGATCACCCGGGGTCGTTTGATGAGCAAGGACTTCAAGCTGAATGCGCGCGCCAAAAAGTGGATCGCGGGCATTCGCGGCGCCTATACGGGCCGCTCGCTCAAGACTGCGGAGCCGATACCGGCTCCGGCGCTGCAACCGGGAGCGTTCAAGATCCTTTGAACGCTCTCACGCCCCTGTTCGGCGCACATCTTACCCGGCGGCTTCCATGCATTTGACGTTTCGATCAGTCGAGGAAGATAGGCCCGGTGAAAAGTGGAGGTCGTTGTTCGACCTCCACTGGCCAGCCTATCGCCATTGGTTCCTGTCGGAAGGGATCGAGGAGCGGCCAACCTTTGGCGAGACGGTCCGCAAACTCCAGGAATACATGCCTGAACTGATGCCGACTTATCAGGCGCTATGTGAACTTGCGGGCGGCGGCGATATCGCCGCACGGTTTCTGGGCCTGTACCGACCACCGGCCTATCTGACCGGATGCAGCCAAGTGGTCTGGCCGGACGGACCGCTGCTGATCCGCAACTACGACTACAATCCCGCCCTATGCGAGGGTCTGATCCTGAAGAGCAAATGGAACGGCAACGGCGTGCTGGCCATGGTCGACTGCCTATGGGGGGTGTTGGACGGGGTCAACGCGGCCGGCCTGGCGATCAGCCTGACCTTCGGCGGCAGACGCGTGGTCGGCGACGGATTCGGCATCCCGATCGTCCTGCGCTATATCCTGGAATTCTGCGAAACCACGGCCCAGGCCGCGGAGGTGCTCAAGCGGGTGCCGATCCACATGGCCTACAACGTGACCGCGGTCGACAAGTCCGGCGCCTTCATCACGGCATTTCTGGCCCCCGATAAGGAACCGATTATCCGCCCGCTGCCGATCGCCGCCAACCATCAGGGACAGGTCGACTGGCACAACTACGCGCGTTTCACCTCAACGCTTGAGCGGGAACGGTTCATCTATTTCCGGCTGCGGGAGCAGGGAATGACGGCGGAGAAGATGGTCCAGTGCTTCCTGCGTGCCCCACTCTATACCACCGCCTACGACCACGGGTTCGGGACGCTCTACACATCGGTCTATGATCCGGTAAAGGGGCAGGGGCGGTTTGTGTGGCCGGATGGGGATCTGGTAGCGTCCACGGACGTGGTGTAATTTCACCGGCTCGTTCGGTGTAATCTCA
>CALAHL010000314.1 GCA_937891725.1 uncultured Rhodospirillaceae bacterium
ACGGTTCCGTCATGGGGGATCGCGCGCGGCTGGCTGGGATCAACATCGTCGGCATGAAGCGCAGGGGCATGACCAAGGAAGAGGTGTCGATCGTCCGGAATGCCTATCGGTTGCTGTTTGCGAGTGAAGGCACGTTCCAGGAACGTCTTGTCGAGGTCGCCCAGGAGTTCGAGAGTTGCGAGCCGGTGATGGAGATTGTCGATTTCATCCGCGCGGACACCTCCCGGAAGATTTGCCAACCCAGCGAGGGTGCTGAGCTCTGAGGACGGAATGACCGAGGACCGCGCCCAACAGCAGGCCGGGGATCCCCATAAAGGGGAGCTCCCCGGACTTGGAATTCTGGCCGGCGGCGGACCCTTGCCGCGCCGGATCGCGGACGCGCGCCGGGCGGTCGGTGGAGCGGTTTTCATCATAGCGTTCGAGGGCCAAACCGAACCAGAGACCGTGACCGGGCTGGATCATGTCTGGCACCGACTCGGTGCGACCTCCACCAGCATCAAGGTCCTGAAGGCAGCCGGATGCCACGAGGTGGTGATGGCGGGCCCGATGAAGCGCCCGGCCTTGTCCGAGCTGTCGCTCGACGCGCGCTCGGCGCTTGCCATCGCCCGTGCCGGCAGCAAGGTTTTCGGCGACGACGGCCTGCTTTCGGTGATCGTCGGTGAGCTGGAGCGCGAGGGGTTTCGGGTCATTGGGATCGAGGACGTGCTGGGCGGCTATCTTGCGCCGACCGGCCGTATCGCCGGCCGCACATCGTTGAACGATGACGAATTGGCAGACATTCGGCGGGGTATCGAAGTTCTGCAGGCCATCGGCGCGGCGGATGTAGGCCAGGCGGTCGCGGTCCAGGAAGGTCTCATTCTGGCGGTCGAAGCGGTTGAAGGTACAGATGCCATGATTGCCCGCGCCGGTGTGCTGAAGCGGGTCGGGCGGGGGCCTATTTTGATCAAGGGTCTGAAGCCGGGCCAGGACGCCCGGGCCGACCGGCCGACCATCGGCGCAGCGACTATGCAGGCCGCGGCCGAGGCGGGGTTTGCGGGGGCGGTCATCGAAGCCCATGCAAGCCTGGTGATCGACCGGCCGGCAACGGTTCGCGCGGCGGAAGACGCAGGTCTGTTCCTCCATGGCCTGGTTTTTGAGGACATGTTATGAGCATTTCGGCGCAGAGCGCTGGTCCCGACGATCTCGGCCCCCTGTTTTTTCTGATCGCAGGTGAGGCCTCGGGCGATGAGCTAGGGGCGAGCCTGATGCGCGCGCTGCGGGATCGTCTGGACGGCGCCGTGCGGTTCATGGGCGTCGGCGGAGACGCCATGGAACGGGAAGGCTTGCGAAGCCTGTTCCCGATTTCGGAAATGGCCGTGATGGGGATTTTCGAGATCCTGCCCAAGGCGCCCGGACTGCTTCGCCGGATCTCACAAACCACGGAAGCGGCCTGGCAGGCGCAGCCGGATGCGGTGATCACAATTGATTCCAAGGCCTTCACCATGCGGGTGCAGAAGCGTCTTCACGCGCGCCGCGCTAAACACGGTGGGGTCGGCCCGCGCCTGATCCATTGGGTTCCGCCAACGGTCTGGGCGTGGCGTCCGGGGCGCGCGAAGGTCATTGCCCGCTATCTGGATCGACTGCTGTGTCTGTACCCGTTCGAGCCACCGTTCTTCGAGCCATACGGCTTGGCCTCCACCTTTGTCGGCCACCCCGCGGCGGTGCAGCCGGTCGGGAACGCCGCGGCTTTCCGGGGACGGTTTCGGCTTCCGGCAGGCGCGCCGGTGCTGGGCGTGATGCCGGGCAGCCGACCGGGTGAGGTCAAGCGGCTGCTGCCGGTCTTCGAGGAGGTCGTGCGGCGGCTTGCCAGCCGGTATCACGGCCTGCGGGTGGTGATACCGACGGTATCTTATGTGGCGGATCAAGTGCGTGAGGGCACCGCGTCCTGGAAGGCGCCGGTCACCTTGGTCACCGATACGCGCTACAAATACGACGCGTTCGCGGCCTGTCAGGTGGCGCTCGCCGCCTCTGGAACCGTGACGTTGGAGCTGACCTTAGCGGGTGTGCCGACCGTCGTAGCCTACAAAGTCAATGGACTTTCCGGCGCGATCGCGCGGCGTCTGGTGGACCCGGAGGCGGTTGTCCTGACCAACAAGCTGATGGCCAAGCGGGTGATCCCGCAATTTCTTCAGGAGAACTGCACGCCGGATCAGCTGACCATCGCGGTCGAGCGACTGTTTGACGACCCGCGCGCGCGGGCCGAGCAGGGAGCCGCCAGCGAGGCTGTGCGCAACCTTCTGCTGCCCGATGGATGGAACCCCGGGCAGGCGGCGGCGGACGCGGTTCTGGACGAACTCAACCTGATGGGTGCGGTGGGATGAACGCGGTGTGGATGCTGGTGTCGATCTTAGCGGGCCAGGTGATCGAAAGTGGCGTGTCCTTTCCCGACGCTGAAGCCTGTTTCGCGGAAGCCGCGCGTCAGCAGATCATCGCGGAAAAGGCGGTCGATACGGCCACGATCCTGGCGCATGAGCAGAACTACCGGGCCGAGCCGGAGAGGATCTTGCTGAGCTGCGTGCCGAAAGCGATGAATTGACCTCAATACGAAAAGGGCGGCCCCGACGGACCGCCCTCTCTTACATTTAGATCGCAGCTTAGTCCCGATTTCCGAGCGGAACGTAAGCGCGCTGCTCCGGACCGGTATAGAGCTGACGCGGCCGGCCGATCTTCAATGTCGGATCCTCGATCTGCTCCTTCCATTGGGCGACCCAGCCGACCGTTCGGGCGACCGCGAACAGCACGGTGAACATGGATGTCGGGAAACCGAGGGCCTTCAGAACGATGCCCGAATAGAAGTCGACATTCGGGAACAGTTTCTTCTCGACGAAATACGGATCCTCAAGCGCGATCCGCTCCAGTTCCATCGCCAGTTCCAACAGCGGATCCTTGAGATCCAGTTCCTCAAGCACCTCGTAGCAGGATTTCTGCATGACCTTGGCGCGCGGATCGTAGTTTTTGTAGACCCGGTGGCCGAAGCCCATCAGGCGGAACGGATCGTTCTTGTCCTTCGCCTTCTCAAGGTATTCTGGAATGTTGTCCTTATGCCCGATCTCCATGAGCATGTTCAGCACCGCTTCGTTCGCACCACCATGCGCGGGACCCCACAGGCAGGCCACGCCTGCTGCGATACAGGCGAACGGATTTGCACCTGAGGAGGAGGCCAGCCGCACGGTGGAGGTCGAGGCATTCTGCTCGTGATCGGCGTGGAGGATGAAGATCCGATCCATCGCACGGGCGATCGTCGGGCTCATCTTGTAGTCCTCGGCCGGCACCCGGAAGGTCATGTCCAGGAAGTTTTCCGCGTACGACAGGTTGTTCCTCGGATAATTGAACGGCTGACCGATCGAGTATTTGTACGCCATGGCGGCGATGGTCGGCATCTTCGCGATCAGACGGAAGGTCGCGACCATCCGCTGATGCTCGTCGTGAATGTCGGTGCTGTCGTGATAGAAGGCGGACATCGCGCCGACGACGCCGCACATGATCGCCATCGGGTGCGCGTCGCGCCGGAACCCACGGAAGAAGTTCATCATCTGCTCGTGGACCATCGTGTGATAGGTCACGTCACGATCGAAGTTCGCCTTCTCGATTTTATTGGGAAGCTCGCCGTAGATCAGCAGATAGGCGACATCCAGGAAGTCGGAATTTTCCGCCAGGTCCTCGATCGAATACCCCCGGTGCAGGAGCACGCCCTTATCGCCGTCGATGAAGGTCAGTGCGGACTCGCACGAGCCGGTCGAGGTGAAGCCCGGATCGAACGTGAAATGACCGGTCTGCCCGTACAGCTTTCGGACGTCGATCACGCTCGGCCCGAGGGAGCCGTCGAGGACCGGAAGGTCCCAACTGTCGCCCGTGGTCTTGTTGGTGAGCGTGAATGCCCCGGAATTGCTTTGGGTCATGAGTGTTTCCCCTGGTTCAGCATAAATGCCGGCGGACCTGTCGCGCCGCACGGCGTGTTCCAGCCGGATACTAATGCCTAGTGTGCGGTGCCGCAATTACCCCCGATGAACATCCGGGCTTTCCAAAGAAATCATAGGGATAGAGATCCCCAAAGCCCGGAGCTGTCCGTTGCCGGTGGTGTTGGGAGGCTTTTGGTGTGCTTGCAATTGTATTCTCTATAAAGTTGCATTAATTCTTCAGAGATCCATTTGAAAATTTCGGAGTTAACCGCGTGAGCGCGTCCGGTGAAATCGTCCAACCGAGACCCGGCGTGCCGCGAACGCCGACTCAAAGGCTCCGTCCGCTCCGTCCGCTCCGTCGGCTTTCTGTTTGGTTGCGGCTTATGTCGGCAGGGCCTTCGGCGCGACGGGCCTTCGTTGACGGCTCAGAACGCTGGAGTCTGCTGCTGCCGGTCGCCCTTGCCGTTGGCATTGGCCTTTATTTTTCGCTCCCGACTGAGCCGGCGATGTGGATCGGATGGGCCGCTGTCTCGGGAGCGGCAGTGGTCGCGGTCGCGTTATGGCGGTGCCCAATGGCGCCGCTCAGCCTGATCTGCCTCGCGATGGCAGTCGGTTTCGTAGCGGCCCAACTCCGCGTCCAAAGTCTGGACACCCGAATGCTGGAGCGTACCGGCTGGGCGACCGTCATCGGCACCGTCAGGCAGGTCGAGGTGCGACCGGCCGACCACCGGCTGACCCTGTCCGACATAACGCTCACCGATACCCGGCATCGCGTGGTTCCGAGCGGAGTTCGCGTGGTGCTGCGCGGTTTGGACCAGCCGCCCTTGATTGGCAGTCGGGTGCGTCTGAGGGCGCGGATCGGCCCGCCGTCTCTCCCGATCGCGCCGGGAGCATTTGATTTTCAGCGACATGCCTATTTTCTCGGGATCGGGGCCGTCGGGTTTGCCGCCGGGCAACTCGAAACTCTTGCGGATCGCTCCGGCACGGACACTTGGCAGGCGGCGGTCGATCTGGTGCGGGACCGGATCTCTGTCACGGTCCGCGCGGCGCTCGACCCCAATATCGGGCCAATTGCGGCAGCTCTTCTGACCGGCGACCGGGCCGGCATACCGGAGTCAATCCTGGAAAGCCTGCGGCAGACCGGGTTGGCGCATCTGCTGGCGATTTCGGGCCTGCATATGGCGCTGGTGGTGGGAACGGTGCTGTTCGGACTTCGCTTCGGGCTCGCCGCCATTCCCGGCGTTGCGCTGCGATGGCCGATCAATAAGATTGCGGCGGGTTTCGCGCTGGTGGCAGCCGGCGGCTACCTGCTGCTGGCCGGGGCCCCCGTGCCGACTCAACGCGCCTTTCTCATGGTCGGCCTGGTCCTGATCGGCCAGATGTTGAACCGGTAGGCTCTTTCGCTTCGGATGGTGGCGCTTGCGGCGGTCGTTGTGCTGCTGCCGTTTCCGGAAAGCCTATTGGGTCCCAGTTTTCAGATGTCGTTCGCTGCGGTGACAGCACTGATCGCGGCCTATGAAGGCGTTCGGGGTTGGAACGCGCGCCGGTTGGCTGGGAGAGAGGAAGGGCCCGGATTTCTGCCGTTCCCGCTCGTACGGTTCGGACGTTATGTGGGCGGGGTTGCGCTGACCTCCGTGATCGCCAGCGCGGCCACAGCCCCAATTGCCGCCTATCATTTCCAAATGGTGCCGGTGACTGGCACCGTCGCCAACATGATCGCGGTGCCAGTCACCGCCCTGGTCACCATGCCGGCAGGGGTGATTGCTCTCTTGGCGATGCCTTTTGGGATGGAACAGGCGCCACTTGCGGTCATGGGATTGGGAATTGAGGCGACGCTGTGGAGTGCGGAGACCGCGGCGGCCATACCGGTGGCGGCGACCGGTGCCGCAGCGGCGCCGGTCTGGTCGTTGGTCCTGTTGGCAATGGGGGCCTTGTGGGTGGTGATCTGGCGCGGACCGTTCCGCTGGGCTGGCCTTGTGATCGTCGGGTGCGGAGCGGTGGGATGGATGCTGGTGGCGCCGCCCTCGGTGGTCGTCTCGGCCGACGCCGACGTGGTTGGCGTGCGGTTCTCGGACGGGACCTGGGCGGTGTCGACCGATCGTCGGGCGGCGTTCGTCCGGGACGGGTGGCAACGGCGATGGGGTGCAGGCGACGAGGCAGAGTTTGAAGCCCTGGACGCCGGGGGTGTTCCACTCGGTATGCAGGACCGCCAATTGACATGCGATGGGTTGGGATGCGTCTACACGATTGCGGATCGACGGGTCGCAATTCTGACAACGCCTGAGGCGACAACCGAAGACTGCGCATTGGCGAGCGTGGTGATCGTGACCGTGCCGCTGCGGAGGCCCTGCGATGGTCCGGACCTTCTAATCGATCTCAGAGCCATCAAAACATTGGGGACGCATGCGGTTTGGATTGACCGC
>CALAHL010000315.1 GCA_937891725.1 uncultured Rhodospirillaceae bacterium
CATTTCGATGCTGACATGCCCCTGCCCCTCCAAACTGCTCAGCCCTGGCCCATGCATAGCTTGGCGGAAATTCCGTCGATGCCCTAACATTCAGAATCATCTTCCGGAAACCAGAATTGGATATGACTGATGGACACCGCATTGAGGGCGCATCGACCGCTGATCATGGGACGCAACGGTGCCGTGGCGAGCAACCATCCGCAAGCGACACAGGCCGGTCTGGACGTGTTACGCGCAGGCGGCAATGCCGTGGATGCCGCGGTCGCGGTTTCACTCGCCCTCGGCGTCGTCGAACCCGGGATGTCCGGTCTCGGGGGCGACGGTTTCTATCATGTCTGGATCGCCGAGACCGGGCGGTCCCATGTCTACAACGGCACCGGATCCGCCCCGAATGCGGCGTCGCCGGAGCGGTTCCAAGAGACCGGCATCCCGGTATGGGGTCCGCTCAGCACCTCGACCCCCGGCATGGTTGGCGGGTTGTCGATGATGCACGACGCGCATGGCTCGCAAAGTTGGAGACAGCTTTGCACGCCCGCCATGCACTTTGCCCGCGACGGCTTCTACGTCACCCATGCCTATCGGTCCTTTGCCGGGATGGCGCGCGACAAACTCGCCGCCGATCCGGTGAGCCGAGAGATATTTCTGAACGACGGCGAAGCCCCGGCACTTGGAAATGCGATCCGACAACCGCACTTGGCGGACACCCTTGAACGCCTCGGCACGGACGGGGCCGAGGGATTCTATCGCGGATCCCTCGCCGAACAGATCGCAAAGGATATGGAGGCCTCGGGGCTGCTGGTGACCGCCGCGGATCTTAAGTCGTTCGAACCGGAGGCGCCGGACGCGCTGACGATCTCCTATCGGGGTTTTGAGGTGCGCCAGACACCCCCGAATTCGACCGGGTTCGTGATGTTGCAGGAGCTCAAGATCCTGGAACAGTTCGATCTCTCGAACCTGTCCTTCGACTCCGCCGAAGTGGTCCATCTGCTGGTCGAAGCCAAGAAACGGGCCTTCCGGGACCGCGAACGCCACGGAGCCGATCCGCGCCATGTGGACATTCCGATCGAACGCCTGTTGTCCGATGCCTATGCCGCCGAGATCGCAGCCGAAATCGATCTGGCACGCGCGGCGGAAATCCCACTCACGGAATCACAGCC
>CALAHL010000316.1 GCA_937891725.1 uncultured Rhodospirillaceae bacterium
ATTGGCCGATCTCGCCCAGCTGGCGGCGCGGCGATTCTTCCTCGGGCCGATCGCCAATGCGCTCTCCGGCGTTTTCTCCGGCGCGGGCGGCATCTTCGCGAACGTCCTGCATGCGGGCGGGATGGTCGGATCGGCCGGGCCCTCGCGCTTGGTCCCGGCCACGGCCTTCGCCGCCGCCCCGCGAATGCATTCAGGCGGCATGGCGGGCCTCCGCCATGACGAGGTGCCCGCGATCCTGCAACGCGGCGAGAGGGTGCTGTCGCGGCGTGAGGCGCGGAGCTACGGCGCGGGCGGCGGGGTCAACGTCACGATCATGGCCCGCGACGCCGAGAGCTTCCGGCAGTCCCGCACTCAGGTGGCGGCGGACATCGCCCGCGCCGTGTCGCTCGGGCGGAGGGGCATGTGAGTGCGACCCCGCCAGCGGGAACCGGTTGCGGAGACCAGAGCATGAACCATGGAGAGACTTGATGGCGTTCCACGAGGTCCGGTTTCCCGACAACATCAGCCGCGGCGCGCGGGGCGGGCCCGAGCGGCGCACGCAGATCGTCGAGCTCGCCTCGGGCGACGAGGAACGCAACGCCAGCTGGGTCAACTCGCGCCGCCGCTACGACGTCGCGTACGGCATCCGCCGTGCCGACGATCTGGCGGCTGTGGTCGCCTTCTTCGAGGCGCGGAACGGTCGCCTCCATGGCTTCCGCTTCAAGGATTGGGGCGACCACAAGTCCTGCCTGCCTTCGGGCACACCAGCGCCGACCGATCAGGCGATCGGCACTGGCGACGGCACGACCACCGCCTTCCAGCTGGTGAAGCGCTACGCCTCACCAGCAGCTGCGCATCCTCGGTCACGATGGCAGCAGAAAATACGCCGCGCATCAGCTTGTCCCAATCGCTGACCTTCTCCTTCGCTGCGCCGTAGTCGCGCTGCTGGCCGTATGGCGGCGACCACCAGCGCGCGGCGCTCCGCCTCGTTCAGATGCGCCAGCCTGATCGTCGGAACTTCAGCCAAGGCCAGCTGCTTCGCAGCCATCAGCCGCCCGTGGCCAGCGATGATCACATCGTCGTCGGAGATCAGGATCGGATTGGTGAAGCCGAACCGCACGATCGATGCAGCGATCTGCGCGACCTGCTGGTCGGAGTGCGTCCGGGCGTTCCGCGCGTAGGGCACGAGGCGCTCGACTGGCATCATCTCAATATGCACCACTTGCCCCCTTTCTTGCGCACGTGAGGCATCGGCGGCAGAGACTTGTAGTCTTTAGACCGGACAGCAGCTTCGAGTGCGTCCATGTCGTAATCCGCCAGGGCTTCAGCTTCAGCTTTGATCAGGTCGTAGTCCCAGTCCGACTGCGCCAACAGTTCCCTGGCGATCTCGATCGCGGTTCTCACGCGGCCGCTTTCCGTTCCGCCTGCAGTTCGGCGAACGAGCGCCCGTCGCCATCGAGGACGGCCGTCTGGCCGGTCAGGTTCTGCCAGCGCTCTACGATTACGTCGATGTAGGCCGGGTTCAGCTCGATGCCGTAGCAGGAGCGACCGGTCGTCTCGGCCGCGATCAGGGTGGTTCCCGATCCCATGAAGGGCTCGTAGACCGCTTGGCCTGGGCTCGAGTTGTTGAGGATCGGCCGGCGCATGCACTCGACCGGCTTCTGGGTGCCGTGGATTGTCTCGGCGTCCTGGTCCTTGTTCGCGATGTGCCAGAGCGTCGTCTGTTTGCGGTCGCCCGCCCAGTGGCCCTTGCCATTCTTCCGAACGGCGTACCAGCAGGGCTCGTGCTGCCAGTGATAGTCGCCGCGGCTGAGGATCAGCCGATCCTTCGCCCAGATTATCTGCGAGCGGATGGCAAACCCGGTCTCGATCAAGCTGTCAGCGACAGTGGTTGCGTGCAGAGCGCCGTGCCAGACATAGGCGACGTCGCCGGGGAACAGCGCCCACGCCTCGGTCCAGTCGGCCCGGTCGTCGTTTAGAACCTTGCCCGTCCGCTTGGTGCTGGCCGCGCCCGCCTGGTTGCGCCAGCTCGGGTCGTACTCGACGCCATATGGCGGGTCGGTCACCATCAGGAGCGGCTTCACACCGCCCAGCACGCGCTCGACGTCGGTCGCGACGGTGCTGTCTCCGCAGAGCAGGCGGTGGTTGCCGAGGATCCACAGATCGCCCAGCACCGAGACCGGATCGGCGGGAGGCTCGGGAACCTCATCCTCGCCTTCGACCGCGCCGCTTGGCTCGGGTGCCTCGATTTCCTCGAGCATCCCAGCCAGTTCCTCGTCCGAGAACCCGATCAGGTCATCGATGTCGAAACCGTCGGCGCGGATCAGCTCGATCTGTTCAAACAGGATATCGAGGTCCCATCCGGCGTTGAGTGCGATCTTGTTGTCCGCGACCACCAGCGCGCGGCGCTCCGCTTCGTTCAGATGCGCCAGCCTGATCGTCGGAACTTCAGCCAAGGCCAGCTGCTTCGCAGCCATCAGCCGCCCGTGGCCAGCGATGATCACATCGTCGTCGGAGATCAGGATCGGATTGGTGAAGCCGAACCGCACGATCGATGCAGCGATCTGCGCGACCTGCTGGTCGGAGTGCGTCCGGGCGTTCCGCGCGTAGGGAACAAGGCGCTCAATCTGCAGCATCTCAATTTGCAAGGATGAACTCCGAAAAAAAACCCGGTGCTGCGCAGCACCGGGCTTCAGTTGAGGCAAGCTGCATCGGCAGCTGTCAGTCAGGAAGGGAAACTTCTGGACACTGGCAACCTGGAAACCCAAACGTGGAAACCCACGCTGGAAACCCAGAAAAAACCTTTAACACTAGAGACTTAGCGCGCTTCCGCCCCCCGCATACGTTCCTCGCCGGGGAGGAACCAAGGCCGGGGGGGGGTGGCGGGGCCGGGGCCGCTGTGAGGACCACCTGTCGCCAGTCTAACGTAAAAATGCCCCAAAACGACGCGTTCTGTCGCGCCCAAAGTTCGACGTCTTGCGCCGTCAAAGCAAAGTGTCCGAGCCGTTTTCGCGCGACTTCGCGGCGCGTTCATCCGCCGTCTTTTTCGCCGCCGCTCCTCGCCGCGCTGTTTTTTCGTGTTTGTTCAGATGGTTGGCGATGGTTTGCAGCGCCGCCACCCACCGCCGCCAAGCAGTCTGCCGAACGCACCCCGCCTTGATGCACACCTGCCGCCAGCGCCAGCCCTCGGCGCGCAGCCAGACGATCCGTGCTTCCTCGGAGCCGATTAACCGAAGCCAGTCAATGCATTCCTCCATCCGCTGGATTTCGACGGCGCTCGGGATCACGCGCATGCGGGTCTCGTGGTAGCCGTAGGCGTGCTTGGCGTCGTGGACGTACTCAGGCCAAGACTGGCCGAAGCCCTTCGGTCCGGAGCCGCGTGGGTTGGGCAGGCGGCGCAACGTCAGCGCTGCCTCCTCCATGCGGTCCTCAATGGTGCGTGCTGTGAAAACCATGTCTGCTCCCTCGTTCAGTAGATTTGCAGTTGCCTGAGCCGTTCGCGCGTCACGAGGCCTCGGGCCAGCAGCTCGTCGCGCTTGGTGTTGTTGATCACGGTGGTCGGCACGTGCGCTCCGGAGTTGATCCAATCCGCCAGCCTCTTGAGCTGCGCTTCGTGATCGAGCGCGCCGCCCGCAAAAGGCGCATTGCTGTTCTCAGCAATTCTGCTCGGCTTCCGCTCGCGCTGCGCTGTTGGTGAAGCGCCACGCTTCGGCCTCGATCCGCTTTGAGCGCCGTCGTTTCCGGGCCGCGCCTGTTCTTTTTTTCCGTTACTTACAGGATACTCTCCACTCAGGTGGAGTTTGCTCCCCTGAAAAGTGGAGTTTGCTTCGCCAAAAGTGGAGTTTGCTCCAACTCCATTTTCTGGAGTTTGCTCTTGTGGTGGCGGAATGTCGAAGCCCAAGATGTAGTAGGTGCGCTGCACCGCCGATCCCGGCACCGTCCTTCGAATCCGCAGGATGAAACCCGCCGCCTCGAGGCTGTTGAGCGCATTGTTCAGCCCACCGTTCGAGAGCCCGGTGGCCTCCCTCAATCGCTCTTGGGACGGAAAGCAGGCCGTCTCCGCGTCGCGCTTGGAATTGTGCGCGTCGCAGAGGTGGAAAAGCACGCGGAACTCCGAGCCGCTCAATGACGCGGCCGGGATTTCAGCGAGCCAAGATGATGCCTTGTGGCTCATGGAAATCTCCCCTGATCCTTTCGGGGGGACGTTCCATCGAGCATCGAAGCGGCTCGTAGGCGCGGAGCGGCGCGGGAAAACGATCCACCGCGCCTCCCGACCGGTCGAAAAAATCGGGATGCCCGCGGCAGCGCCGTAGCGCGCCGCTGAGCGGCTTCGCGCCACGCTAAGTGTGCAGGTATCCGGATCGACCTCGCGCCGCGTCTTCGGCCAGGTCAGTCCTTCGCATTCAAGCCGGTGCGCGACCGCCGCCTGCGTCACGCCGAGACGCCGCGCTGCCTCGCTTTGGGTGATGCCCTCGGCCATCAGCGCCCGCAGCTCGTCCGTGGTGAACTTGCGCCGCTTTCGGTGCGCCTCGATGAACGCCGCGCTCATGGCGTCCCCGCGATCCGGGTGGCGAAATCGTGCTGGCGTAGCGCCGCCAAGGCATCGTCCACCGAACGGACGAGGGCCCAGCCGAAGCCTTGCTCGGTCACCGTATCTCGGAAGGCCTCCTGCGCTGGGCGCAGCCGCCCGCTGCTGCTCTTCACCTCAAGGAACATCACCTTGCCCTGCGAGAGCACCACCAGATCAGCGAAGCCCGGGTGCACGCCCATGCCGACAAGGATGGCCTGACGCACGTGCCCATCGCGCCCGCCAGACGCGATCTCATTGGCCGCGTGGTGCACGATCGAGCCCCTAGGCAGGACCGCACGCAGGAGGCTGACGATGGCTCTCTGAATGTCCGCTTCCGGTGTGCCACGCTTCTTCACCGGACACCTCCGTGGCCGAGGCCGGGGATCAGCGTATCGACGCCCTGCCGCACGCACGCAAAACGGATCGCCACCACTTCCGGGTTGTCCGCCCAGCGCTCACCTGGCTTGTCGTGGAGCTCGTCCCAGAGAACCGAGAACGCGCGCCGCGGGTCGCCACCAGCGGCCTGAAGCTGCTGCGTTGCGCCGATCCCCTCGTCGTAGCACTCGCGTTCCTCGATCTGCTGCAGCCGTTCGGTGTGCACGTGAATGACGCGGAGCGTCAGGCGCGAGATTTCGCGCGGCATGAAGCGGGGGATGCGCGGACCAGGCAAAGGTTTGGCCAGACGCTTGGGCCAGGGGACCTCGCGCTCCCGCCCGTCGGCCTCATAGGAAAAGACCAGCCGTCCGGGCCTGACGTTGATCCCGGAAATTCGGATCGCCTCTCTCACCCAGAGCAGGTCGCCCGGCTGCAGGCGGGCCAGTGGCGAGGACGAAAGCCTGCGCGTGACGGTCTTGCAGCGATCCTGCAGGGCGAGAACCATCGGTCCGGAAAAGCTGATGGGCAGGATGCGGGTCGGTTCAGCGTGCATCGCGCGCCTCCGGATAGTCGGTCTTGCGCTCGAGGCGCTTGCGGCAGGGCGGGATCCACTCGAACGAAGGCCCCCGCTCGGACGCGCCGCGCAGCCAAACCAGCCAACAGTAAGCGGTTGCTGTGGAGCCCTTCTCCGTGAGCCTCCCCTTCACCATCGGCACGCGCTCGGTGAACTGCGCGATGATGCTGGGCGGGCAGGTGCTGAACAGGGAGCGAAAGCGATCAACGCCCTCGAGGAACGCCAGCCGCGTCAGCATCGCCACGCCCTTTCTCGGCTCAATGGCGATGGAGCGCCGGATGAATTCTGGCGCCAAACGGAAAGGCGGGTTCGTTATGATCCAGTCGACGCCCTGCCTCTCGATGTGCTGCGGGACAGCGTCGAGGCCGAGGAAGTCCGTCACGCGCG
>CALAHL010000317.1 GCA_937891725.1 uncultured Rhodospirillaceae bacterium
GCGGTGAACCGATCCGCCGCGGCCTGAGCTTCCGCGTCGGTGACGGTGACGAACAGATCCGCGTCGCGCCGCAGGCTTTCGAACGCCAGGAGCGAGGCTTCCTTGCAATCCAAACGCCCCATGTTCGAGATATCTCCGTCGGCCCGGACCATGTGTCCGGCGCGAACGCTCTCCAACAGACAGGGCGCACGATCGGGCTCGACCACGATGACAGTCGGTTGCTCAGCCCAGCATGTCCGGATATGTCCGGCAACCGCAGCCGCCATCCCGCCGACACCGGCTTGCAGCATGACATGGCTGGGCCAAAGGCCGGTCTCCGAGAACGTGGCACGGCATTCCTCGGCCAGCACGGTATAGCCTTCCATCACCATAGCCGGGCGCTCGGTGTAGCCGTCCCATGAGCCGTCGGCCAACAGGATCCAGTCGTTCTCTGCCGCCAGGGTCTTCGTGTGAACGACGCTGTCGTCATAGTTCCGGCCGGCACGCACCACGTCGGCACCAAGCGCGCGAATGCGACCGGCGAAGCTTTCGGGAACGTCCGGACCCAATACGATGGTTGCCCGCGCGCCGAACACCTTGGCCCCCGCCGCGACCGACAGGCCGTGGTTCCCTGCACTCGCCGTCACAAAGGTCATCGAGGCGGCGACCGCTCGAGCCTGATCGCCGAGCAGGTCTTGTGTGCCGGATGCGTCGGCGATCATCTGACCGACCGCGTAGGCGCCACCCAGGGCCTTAAAACTGCCGAGACCCATGCGCGTGGATTCATCCTTGATCCAAAACCGGGCGACGCCGGACTCGCGCGCCAGATCAGGCATCTCCCGCAACGCCGTCGGATGATAGGCAGGGCAGGAAGCGAGCAAACCGAGAGGGCGGTCCGCGCTGATACGGAAACCGCGGTCCTTCCGCGCGGAGTCTCGACCCGGATTGCGATACAACATACCTGGACGCCCTCTGACTTGTGGATTTCCGTTCGAAAGTCATAACAGACCGGTCTGGATCAGGCGACCGGCTAGCGCGGGACCGTCGCGCCAAGCTGCCGCTTGATCTGTCCGCTGGAGAGCGCCAGCATGGACGCCTTACGAGCGGGGACGCTCCCCACCGCCAAGCGAACAAGACCGCGAACAAGAGTCGCAAGACCGAGAGAGGAAACTCAATGACCGAGGAACCCCAGCTCCTCATGCACGATCGCGCCGACAATGTCGGTGTGGTTGTTGTGGAGGATTTGAAGGCTGGCACGGAGATGCTGTGCCGGATCACCGAGGACAATTCGACGTTCAGGATGACGGTGCTGGACGATGTGCCGATCGGGCACAAAGTGGCGATCGTCGATCTGGTGAAGGACGACACGGTGATCAAATACGGCGAGGATATCGGCCGGATGGTCGGTGATGCCGCCAAGGGCAAGCACGTGCACGTCCACAATCTCAAAACCAAGCGCTGGTAGGAGCTCCTCATGGATTACAAAGATCAGACGGTGCAGGCCTGGCGGCGCGAGAACGGACGGGTCGGGGTGCGCAATCATGTGCTTATCCTGCCGGTCGACGACATTTCGAATGCGGCCTGCGAGGCGGTGGCGAACAACGTCAAAGGGACGATGGCGATCCCGCATTCCTATGGCCGGCTGCAGTTCGGCGAGGATCTGGAACTGCATTTCCGGACCATCATCGGCACCGGCGCCAACCCGAATGTGGCGGCCGTGGTGGTGATCGGGATCGAGCCGGAATGGACCAAGGTAATCGTCGACGGCATCGCCAAAACCGGCAAGCCGGTCGAGGGCTTCTCGATCGAGCAGAAGGGCGATTTCGAGACCATCCGGCAGGCCAGCTGGAAGGCCAAGGAATATGTCCACTGGGCGACCGAGCTTCAGAAGGAGGAGTGCGGGCTGACCGAGTTGTGGGTCTCGACCAAATGCGGCGAGAGCGACACCACCACCGGTCTGTCGAGCTGCCCGACCGTCGGCAATATGTATGACAAGCTGCTGCCGCACGGGCTGTACGGCTGTTTCGGAGAGACCTCGGAGATCACCGGAGCCGAGCATATCTGCGCCGACCGGGCCGCCAACAACGAGGCGCGGGACAAGTTCCTTAAAACCTTCCAGGCCTATCAGGACGATGTGATTGAGGCGCACAAGACCTCGGATCTGTCGGACAGCCAGCCGACCAAGGGCAATATCCTGGGCGGGCTGACGACGATTGAGGAGAAGGCGCTGGGAAATCTGGAGAAGATCGGCCGGACATCGACCTATATCGACGTGCTGGAGCCGGCGGAGGCGCCTGCGAGAGGTCCGGGGCTGTATTACATGGACACGTCCTCGGCGGCCGCCGAGTGCGTGACCCTGATGGCGGCGGGTGGCTACGTGATCCACACCTTCCCGACCGGGCAGGGCAATGTGATCGGCAATCCGATCGTGCCGGTGATCAAGATCACCGGAAACCCGCGCACGATCCGAACCATGAGCGAGCATGTGGATGTGGATGTCTCGGGCGTGCTGAAGGGATCGCAGACGATCGATGAGGCTGGCGACAGCCTGATCGAGATGATCGTCCGCACCGCCAACGGCCGGCATGTGGCCGCCGAAGCGCTCGGCCACAAGGAGTTCGTCATGACCAAGCTCTACCGCAGCGCCTGAGTCTTCAGACTTTTCGCGGTTGCGAAATCAGACCCCGTTCCGGCCTCTGCCGGGGCGGGGCCTTCGATTCGTGCAGGTCGGATAACCCCATCAGAAATAATGCAGTCTGCGTATTGATACAGATCAACGACGCGCGGTTGCACTGCGATCATGGTCGCCCCGAACCGATCCCACGTTCGGAGACCTTTTGCTATGACCAAACTGCTTCAAATCGCTGCCCTCTCCGTCGCAGCCGTCCTCGCCCTTCTGGGGGCAGGTGCTGCGGTAGATTCGATCTTTCGAGCCCACATGATCCTGATTTTCGCGGTCTGCGTTGCCGCGGCCTTTCTGCTGATCGGCCGGGCTGAGCCGGCGGAGGGCGAGACCGAGGAACGCTATCTGGACGGGCCGATCCGCTACGGCGTGATCGCCACCGTGTTCTGGGGCACCGTCGGGTTTCTGGTGGGTGTGGTGGCGGCCAGCCAGTTGGCCTGGCCGGATCTCAATATCGAGCCGTGGTTCAATTTTGGCCGAGTACGTCCGCTGCATACCTCGGCGGTGATCTTCGCTTTTGGCGGCAACGCGCTGATCTGTACGAGCTTCTATGTGGTGCAGCGGACCTGTCGGGCGCGGCTGTTCGGCGGGGATTTGTCGTGGTTCGTGTTCTGGGGCTACCAGCTGTTCATCGTCCTGGCGGCGACCGGCTATCTGCTGGGCGGGACCCAGTCCAAGGAATACGCCGAGCCGGAATGGTATGTCGACCTGTGGCTGACCGTGGTTTGGGTCGCCTATCTGGTGGTGTTCCTGGGCACGCTGATCAAGCGCAAGGAGCCGCACATCTACGTGGCCAACTGGTTCTACCTGGCGTTCATCGTGACCGTCGCGATGCTGCATGTGGTGAACGGGCTGGCCGTTCCGGTCTCGTTCGCGGGTTCCAAAAGCTATTCGGCCTTCGCGGGTGTGCAGGATGCGCTGACCCAGTGGTGGTACGGCCATAACGCGGTGGGCTTTTTCCTGACGGCCGGCTTCCTGGGGATGATGTATTACTTCGTGCCCAAACAGGCGAACCGCCCGGTCTATTCGTACCGACTCTCGATCGTGCATTTCTGGTCGTTGATCTTCCTCTACATTTGGGCCGGCCCGCATCACCTGCACTACACCGCGTTGCCGGACTGGGCTCAGACCCTGGGCATGGTGTTCTCGATCATGCTGTGGATGCCGTCCTGGGGCGGGATGATCAACGGGCTGATGACCCTCTCGGGAGCCTGGGACAAGATCCGCACCGATCCGATCATCCGGATGATGGTGATGGCGATCGCGTTCTACGGCATGTCGACCTTCGAGGGTCCGGTCATGTCGATCAAGAGCGTGAACGCACTCAGTCACTACACCGACTGGACCATCGGCCACGTGCATTCGGGCGCGCTCGGCTGGGTCGGGATGATCTCCTTCGGAGCCATGTACTTCCTGGTGCCCAAGCTTTGGGGACGGGCGCGGCTCTATTCGCTGCGAATGGTGAACTGGCACTTCTGGCTGGCGACCGTGGGGATCGCGATCTACGCGGCGGTCATGTGGGTGTCCGGTGTCATGCAGGGCCTGATGTGGCGCGAATACGATGCCGAAGGTTTCCTGGTTTATTCGTTCGCCGAGACCGTGGCCGCGATGCATCCGTTCTATGCGATGCGCACCGTGGGAGGTCTGCTCTATCTCGCCGGTGGCCTGGTCATGGTCTTCAACATCTGGATGACGATCCGTGGTTACGAGAGGCAGGAACGGCCGCTCGACACGCTTGTCTCGCAACCGGCCTGAGGAGGGCTGAGCCATGTCATTACTTGATCGGCACAGCCGGATCGAAACCAACGCGACCTTGCTTCTGGTTCTGTCGCTGGTGGTCGTCGCTATCGGCGGCATCGTCGAGATCGCGCCGCTGTTCTATCTGAAGAACACGATCGAGAAGGTCGAGGGGATGCGGCCCTACTCGCCGCTCGAACTCAAGGGCCGGGAGATCTATCAGCGGGAAGGCTGCTACGTCTGCCACAGCCAGATGATCCGGCCTTTCCGGGACGAGGTGGAGCGCTACGGCCACTACTCGCTCGCGGCCGAAAGCATGTACGACCATCCGTTTCAGTGGGGCTCGAAGCGGACCGGGCCGGATCTGGCGCGGATCGGCGACCGCTACTCGAACGCCTGGCATGTTCAGCACCTGATCGAGCCGCGCTCGATGGTCCCGGAATCGGTCATGCCGAGCTACGGCTTCCTGCGGGAGACCAAGCTGGATACCGGATATCTGGATCAACATCTGAAGGCCAATCAGGTGGTCGGCGTGCCCTATACCGAGGAGATGGTGGAAAACGCCACCGCTGACCTCCTCGCGCAGGCGGATCCGGATGCGGATTGGGACGGGCTGCTCGCCCGCTATCCGAAGGCCAAATTCGGCGATTTCGATGGTCAGCCAGATCGTTTGACCGAGATGGACGCCCTGATCGCCTATCTGCAGATGCTCGGGACGCTGGTCGATTTCAGCGTCTACGAAGCCGAAGCCAATTTCCGGTAAGGGGGATCCCATGGATTACGACAGCCTGCGCCACGCCGCCGACAGTTGGGGCCTGCTTTACCTGTTTGGCGTTTTCATTTTGGCGGTCCTGATCGCCTTCCGTCCCGGCAGCCGTCGCCAAGCAGACGAAGCCGCGCGGATCCCGTTGAAGGAGGATTGAGATGGCTCAGAAAAAAGACATCGATCCCGTCAGCCAGGTGGAGACCACTGGCCATGAATGGGACGGCATCAAGGAGCTGAACAATCCGTTGCCGAAATGGTGGCTGTACACGTTCTACGCCTGCATCGCGTTCGCGGCCGCCTACTGCGTCTACTACCCGGCCATCCCGCTGATCAATGGAGCGACACCTGGCATTGGCGGATACTCCAGCCGGGCGGAGTTACAGACCGAACTCACGGAACTGACCGCATCGCGCAGCGGACTTGTCGAGAAAATCGCCTCACTTGATGTCGCCGACATTGCGAAGGATGGCGAGCTGCGCCGGTTCGCGATTGCGGGCGGGGAGTCGGCCTTCAAGGTCTACTGCTCGCAATGCCACGGCTCCGGCGCGCAAGGGGCGCCCGGCTATCCGAACCTGAACGACGATGCCTGGATCTGGGGCGGGTCGATCGACCAGATCCTCACCACCATCGCGCACGGCGTTCGGTATGAGGACGATGCAGACACCCGATATTCCGAGATGCCGGCCTTCGGGCGGGACGGTCTTCTGAACCGGGAGCAGATCCGTTCGGTCGCACAATACGTTCTCAGCCTGTCGGACCGGGCGACCGATCAGACGGTGGTTGAGGACGGAGCCACCGTCTACGCCGAGAACTGCGCTGCCTGCCACGGCGACCGCGCCTTGGGGGATCGGCAGGTCGGAGCGCCCAATCTGCGGGATGCGATCTGGCTCTATGGCGGCGGCGCGGATGATATCTACGCCCAGATCCAGCAGCCGAAGCACGGTGTTATGCCGGCATGGCAGACGCGTCTTGGGGATGTGACGGTCAAGCAGTTGGCGCTCTACATCCACTCGCTCGGCGGAGGGGAATAGAGCGTCATGAGCCCATCGGATGCGGTGCAAGACGGGAATCCCGATCTGCCGGAGCGGCTGGATGTCGAGGCGATCAATCGCCGGGATCGGCAACATCCGCTCTATGCATCGCGGAAGAAGATCCATCCGAAACGCGCGGAAGGAACCTTTCGCCGGCTCAAATGGCTGGTGATGGCGATCACCCTCGGAATCTATTATCTGACGCCGTGGATCCGGTGGGACAGGGGCGAATTCGCGCCCGATCAGGCGGTTCTGATCGACCTTTTTCACCGCCGGTTCTACTTCTTCTTCATCGAGATCTGGCCGCAGGAATTCTACTATGTGGCCGGGCTTTTGGTGATGGCGGCGGTGGGCCTGTTCCTGGTCACGTCGTCGGTCGGTCGGGCCTGGTGCGGCTATACCTGCCCGCAGACCGTGTGGGTCGATCTGTTCCTGGTGGTGGAGCGGTTCGTCGAGGGCGACCGGAACCGCCGGATCAAGCTGGATGCCGAGCCGATGAGCGCCTCCAAGCTGGGCAAACGGTCGCTCAAGCACGGGATCTGGCTTCTGATCGCCCTGTCCACCGGCGGTGCCTGGATCTTCTATTTCGCCGATGCGCCCACGCTGATGCAGAATGTGGTGACCGGCCAGGCGCCGGGCATCGCCTATATGACGATCGGGGTTCTGACCCTGACCACCTACGTATTCGGCGGTCTGATGCGGGAGCAGGTCTGCACTTATATGTGCCCCTGGCCTCGCATTCAGG
>CALAHL010000318.1 GCA_937891725.1 uncultured Rhodospirillaceae bacterium
ATGACAGTGTTCGGTCCCGTGCAACAAATAGCATGTCGTTCTCCGTGTAGAATTCTTGGACAAGTGCCGTGGGTGCTCTAGGCTGACACCTTGAGCTTTGCCGTGTAGAGTGTTGTAGGATCATGAAAAATCAACGTTGCCTGGGATACAGACCTAGCTGCAACGCTGGCGGGTGTCGCGAATGAAGACCTACAACTTCGAGGCTATTCGAATTCTTGTCGTCGAAGACAATCGCTTCATGCGGTCGATTCTCGTAAACGTTCTGCGGGGGCTGGACGTGCGCGAGGTGGCGGAAGCGAAAAATGGTCTCGACGCGATCGAGGAGCTTCGGGGCGGGCAGGTCGACTTGGTGGTGATGGACTGGGAAATGGACGAAATGAACGGGATGGAGCTGCTCAAGACGATCCGGAGCGGCAAACGCAACATCAATCCGCTGCTGCCCGTGATCGTCGTCTCCGCCAATACCATCGCCCGTAACATCATTCAGGCGCGCGATACCGGAATGACCGAATTTTTGGCCAAGCCGGTATCCGCCAATGCGATCTACAGTCGGATGGCGGCGATCGTGGAGAACCCGCGTCGCTTCGTGCGGACGGAATCCTATTTCGGGCCGGACCGACGCCGGCGCTACGACTCGGCCTATGGGGGGCCGAGACGGAGAGCGGATGATGACGGCGTTGCCGATCTGGAAGACGACGACAGGGGGGCGGTCGGTCGAGGCTGATGGGAATCCATTTCAGCCGGAGTCGGGCGCGTTTGGTTTAGGAAAGCGAACGCCGATCATCTCAAGTCGCAAGGCGACTGCAGGTGGTCGGATTTCACTCTGACATTCTGAAACTGGGGAGCAGGGGGCTCGATGTCTGACAACAAGCCAAAGGTCGAGTTCGTTGATAACCCGAATCCAATCGCCAAGAAAATCCGGGTCGAGCACGGCCGTGACCCGAAAAACCTGATTCAGAAGGCCGATCACGCGGTTCGGAATCTGGGGGGCGAGTTCGAAGAGATTTTTCATCAGAATGTCGCTGAAATCTCCAAATCCATGTCTGAGATCAAGATGGGGGGCGAGCGTCAGTCGGCGGCGCTCACGGAGATGCGCAAGACTTTGCACGACCTGCGCGGGCAAGCCGGAACCTTCGGATACCCCTTGGTCAGCCATGTCGGCGACAGCGCGTGCAAGTTCATCGATCTCTCTCAGAAAGTCTCGGCAAATGAGATCGAGGTGCTGAACATGCACGTGGATGCGCTCAAGGCGATCAGCGCCGCAAAGATCAAGGGCGACGGCGGCGATGTGGGCAAGGAGCTGATGAACGGTCTGCGGAAGGTGATCGTGAAATACAACGCCGCCAATTCGTCCTAAGCCATAGGCTCTACGCTGTGATGTCCGGCAGGATGCTGCTTTCCAGCCGCAGGATCTGATCCTTCAGCATCAGTTTCCGCTTTTTGAGGCGCTGGACCTGCAATTGGTCGAACGGGGCCTGCTCGATAAGCCGATCGATCACGTCGTCCAGATCCCGGTGCTCGACCTTCATCTCGTTCAGCCGGCGCTTCATTTCGTCGAGATCTTGCGCGTCCATTCGGAGGTCCAAACCAGTTTCAAATTTTGGGGCAGTCTACACGGCCTGTCGCCGGGTGCACGGTCAAACCGGTGCGAGGATGGACTTTTAGGGGAAAACCCTCACGGTTTCCAAACCGCTTTTGCCGCCGCCATCACCATGACCTGCCCCGACGGGAAGATCACGCGGCCCTTGTCGCGGAAACCCGCCTTCTGGAAGGCGATGATGGCGCCCCAGTGATCGGGATGCGGGTCGGCGACGACACGGTCGCAACCGGGTTCGGCGAACAGTTTGGCGGTGATCACGCGGATCGCGGCGCGGCCGTGCTTCCGGTTCACCGCATCGGCCTCTCCGATCAGAATATCGATCCCGCGGGTGCCGGGGCCTACCCGGTCGACCTTGAGCCACACCTCGCCGTCCAGCATCACGTCGTAATCGTGCAGATAGCCGATCGGGCGGCCGTCGATATCGATGCGCCAGGGGTGCAGGCCGTCGGGCAGGGCCGTTCCGGCGCCGAACGCCTCCAGAACCGGTGCGGTCCAATGGGGCTTCCACCAGCGCTTCACATGGGTGGCGTCGAGCCAGCCGCGCAGCAGGTCGACCTGCTCGGCCGGGAACGGGGTCAGCGTGACGGTCATACCGCGGCCTTGGGTGTCATCTCGCCGCCGGTTGCTGGTCCGGCAGGGGCAGCAGGCGCTTGGCGTCGCGCAACTCGGGGCTGAGCTTGTATTCGATCGCCATCACCCCGCGCGTGGCCAGGAAATTGATCGCCAGATAGAACATCGCGGCGACGAACAGCGGCTCGATCGTGAAGGTGGCCGAGGTTTCCTTGCGGGCGATCAGCGTCATCTCGAGCAGCGTGATGGTGCTGGCCAGCGAGGTCGATTTCACCATCAGCACGATCTCGTTGCCGTAGCCGGGCAGGGCCTGTCGGATCGCCTGGGGAAAGATCACCCGGCGGAACCGCATCAGCACCGACATGCCGCAGGCCTTGGCCGCCTCGACCTGCCCCCAGGGGACCGATTGGAGCCCGCCCCGGATGATCTCGGAGGTGTAGGCGGTGGTGTTCAGGGTCAGCGCCAGGATCGCGCACCAGTGGGCTTCCCGCAGCAGCGGCCACGCGAAGCTGTCCCGCACCGCCTCGAACTGTCCAAGTCCGTAGTAGATCAGGAAGATCTGCACCAGCAGCGGGGTGGAGCGGAAGAAATACACATAGGTCCAGGCCGCCCAGCGCACCGGTTTGAGCGGCGACAGCCGCAGCAGCGCCAGCCCGACCGCCAGCACGAACCCGATCGCCAGCGACGAGGCCGCCAGGGTCAGGGTCCAGGGCAGGCCGTTGGCGATCAGCTCCCAGACCGTGTCGGGCTTGTCGAACAGGGTGATCATGTGCTCAGGCCCTCCGCACGCCGCGATTGGCCCATATCTCGGCCTTGTCGAACACTTTGTTGGAGAGCGAGGTCAGCGCGAGATAAAGCACGGCGGCGGTCACGAAGAAGGTGAACGGCTCCTTGGTCGATCCCGAGGCGACGAAGGCCTGGCGCATGATCTCGACCAGCCCCACCACCGAGATCAGCGAGGTGTCCTTCAGGGTGAGCTGCCAGACATTGCCGAGGCCGGGAAGGGCGTAGCGGGCCGCCTGGGGCACCAGGATCCGGCGGAAGCGCAGCGACGTGCTCATCCCGGCCGCCTTGGCCGCCTCGATCTGCCCCTTGGGCACAGCCAGCACCGCCCCACGGATCACCTCGGTCGAATAGGCCCCCGAGATGATGCCGAGCGCCAGCACGCCGGTGGTCAGGGCGTCGAACTCGATATACCCGGTGTAGCCGAACAGCTGGGCGACCCCCATCGCCACCTGTCCGCCACCGAAGAAGATGATGTAGATGGTGATCAGGTCCGGCACCCCCCGGATCAGGGTGGTGTAGAGATCACCGAGCAGCGGCACGCCCCGGACCTTGGACAGTTTCACCGCCGCCCCGCCGGTCCCGATGACGATCCCGAGCGCGAAGGCCAGGGTGGCGACCTGCAGGGTGACGAAGGCGCCGAACACCATCTCGTCACCCCAGCCGCCATCGCCCCAGGCGAGCAGTGCCAATGCCTCGCTCATACGAGATCCCTAGATAAACGGCCGGCACCTGGTGCCGGCCGTCTCGGTTGAGGTGTCCGGATCAGTTCTTGGCCGAGGCGTCGAAGCCGAACCACTCGACCGCCAGCTTGGAGGCGGTGCCGTCGGCGATCGCTTCGCCGATCGCCTTGGAGAACATATCGGCCAGGGCCTGATCTTCCTTGCGGATACCGGCGCCGACGCCGTTGCCGAACGGACCGCCGGTGAAGCCCGGGCCGACCATCTCAAGGCCCTTGCCGTTGTCGCTTTCCAGCAGCGGCTTCCAGTAGGACATGGCCGCCAGGGCCGCGTCCACCCGACCGGCCTGCAGGTCGAGGTCCAGGTTTTCCTGGGTGTCGTAGGTCTTGACGGTCACGTCGCTGCCCAGAACCTCGTTCAGGAAGTTCTCGTGGGTGGTGGCGATCTGCACGCCGATGGTCTTGCCCGCGAAGGTCTTCTTCACTTCATCGATCGCGGCGGTCTCGGCGGCGCTCAACTCTTCCATGGTGACCGCGTCGGTATCGGTCTTGAAGCCGGCGAACGGGCCGTCGGATTTCACCACGAACACGGCCGGGGTTGCGGCGTAGGAGCGCGAGAAGGCGATCACTTCCATC
>CALAHL010000319.1 GCA_937891725.1 uncultured Rhodospirillaceae bacterium
TTTACCGCGAGTTTTTCGTAATCGCAATCAATCTTGGAATCTGAGGCGGTCAGCGATCACTGCCAGGCCCCAAAAGCCAATTGGAATCAGACGGAAGAGAGGTGCGAAATGTCGCGGGTTTCAGGTCCGGTGCGGTTCCTGAAGGTAGTCAATCGAGCGCATTTCCAGCAATCGTGAGACGGTTCGATCAAATTCAAAACCCCAATCAACCCCGGCATATAGCTCCTCGACCGGAACCTCGGCCGAGCAGACGAACTGGCATCGGCGTTCGTACAGCGCGTCGACCAAAGTGATGAACCGTCGGGCCTTGTCGCGGATGTCATCGGTCATACGGGGGATGCCGTCGATCACGATTGCGCGATACCGCTGGGCGATCGCAAGATAGTCCGCCGGTCCCAGAGCAATCCCACAGATTTCGTCGAATCGGAACCGGGCGACCGATTTTGCGGCGCGCGGCACGGCGACCTCACGGGCGTTCACCATCACCACGTCCGGTTCCGCCCGACTTCCGTCCGTCAGCACCTCGAAGGCCGCATCCACCTTGTCTCGAGCGGCCCGTCCCAAGGGGGTCAGGTACAGGTCCTCGCCGACCAGCCGATCCCGCCGATAGTCCTTGCCGTCGCCGAGGTCGAACACCTCCACCTTATCCTTTAAAAGCGCGATGAATGGCAGAAACCGGTCCCGATGCAGGCCCTTGCGGTACAACTCGTCCGGATGCCGGTTGGAGGTCGTGACCACCACCACACCGCGCTCGAACAAGCGGGTGAACAGCCGCGCCAGAACCATGGCGTCCGCGATATCCCGCACTTCCATCTCGTCGAAACACAGCAGCTTGGCGCCGTCAGCGATCTCGTCCGCCGCCTGGACGATCGGGCTGTCTCCGCCGGCACCGCGCTCGCGCTGTTTGTGGATCAGCCCATGGGCGCCCTGCATGAACTCGTGAAAGTGAATCCGCCGGCGTGGCGTGATCGCGACCTCGTCATGGAACAGGTCCATCAACATGGACTTGCCCCGACCGACCGGGCCGTAAAGATACACGCCTTTGGGGCTGTCGACCGGGGCCGCGTCGCCACCTCCGAACAGACCGAAAAACCCTCGACCTTTCGATCGCTCCACGCCGGTCTGGCTTAGGGTTTTCGCAAGCGCGTCCAGACGTTCCGCCGCCACGCGCTGCGCGGGATCGGGCGATATTTCTCCCGAGGCTAAAAGCTGTTGATAGCGTTGAAGGAT
>CALAHL010000320.1 GCA_937891725.1 uncultured Rhodospirillaceae bacterium
GTCCACCACTCAGGTACACAGATCACGGCGGTGCTGTACGCACTCCGCCGATGCGCCACGGCCCCGGTCAGGGACTGGAAAAATAGCCGGACAGATTGCTTCGAATGCGGGCCAGCGGCGTCTCTCCGGAGACGTCCGGCGTGAAGGTTTGTCCGGTAATGGTCTGGAACGCATCGACATAGACCTGAGCCGTGGCGTCGATCAGGTCGGCCGGTATGTCCGGAATCTCATCGTGGTAGGGATCGCATCTCGCATCGACCCAGGTGCGGATGACGTCCTTGTCAAAGGATGGCGGGCGGGTCCCGTCCCTAAAGGCAGCTTCATACCCGTCCGCAAGCCAGAAACGGGAACTGTCCGGGGTATGAATCTCATCCGCCAGAACGATCGTGCCGTCCTCATCCGTGCCGAATTCGTACTTGGTATCCGCGAGGATCAGCCCGCGCTCGGCGGCAACCTCCTGCCCTCGGGCAAACAGAGCCAGGGCGATCGAGGACACCGCGTCCCACTGACCCTCTGTCAGCAGACCTTGCGCGAGGATCTCATCCGCCGTCAGGGGGGCATCGTGACCCCCGTCAAAGGCCTTGGTGGTCGGGGTGATGATCGGCGTCGGCAGCTTCGCGTGATCACGCAGCCCGTCGGGAAAACCGTGTCCGTAGATGGCCCGGTCCCCTTTTTTGTAGCGCGTCAGGATCGAGGTGCTGGTCGTGCCCGCCAGATACCCACGCACCACGATTTCGACCGGGAGGATCTGGAGTTTTCTGGCGATCACGACGTTGGGATCTGGATACTCGAGAACATGATTCCGGCAAATATCGGCGGTGCGCTCGAACCAGAACCGCGCCATCTGAGTCAGAACCTGCCCTTTGAACGGAATCGAGGCCAGGATCCGATCGAAGGCGGATATTCTGTCCGAGGCAATGAGAATCCGCCGGTTCCCGGAGATGTCGTAGCAGTCCCGAACCTTCCCGAAATAGGGATTGCCGAGCTCCGGAATGCGAGCGTGATCGAGCACGCGATTGGGAAGGGTCATGGAAAGCTGTCCTCGATAAAACGCACATGTTGCCGGACTCGGCCAACACAGTCAGTGATGGATGTCCGCTCTGTCCACCCCAGGACGGTCTGACGACGCGGAACAGTCGACCGGATTGCGTAAACTGGCTGCCGCAGGCGCCATGGCCGTTGTGGTACACTTGTCCCCAGGCTAAGGAAAACCTCAGACTCAGCAAGGACAAGACGATGGCGACGGACATCTATGCTGGCGACGTGACAAGCGTCGAAGCGATGGAGATCCTGAAACGCGACGAGCGGGCGGTGCTGCTGGACGTGCGCACCGATGCGGAGTCGGTCTTCGTCGGCCGTCCCGATCTGGCCGGCGTCGGGCGCGAGCCGGTACTGGTCTCGTGGCAGACGTTCCCAGGCATGACAGCGAATGGCGGGTTTCTGGAGACGGTTCAGCAAAAAATCGCGGAAATGGACGCCCCGATTTTGCTTTTGTGTCGGTCGGGACAACGCTCACGCAGTGCCGCCATCGCGCTGACCGAGGCCGGCTATTCAGAATGCTA
>CALAHL010000321.1 GCA_937891725.1 uncultured Rhodospirillaceae bacterium
CCGCAGAGATCGACACCGGCGCCGTGCGCATCCGAGCGACCCGAACAGCGACGGCTACCGACCAGTTGGCTCCCGGAACCGCGGATCCGGAGGCGATCCGGCTGGAGTATTACCGGGCTCTCGTGCTTTTAGAGACCGGTAATCCGCACGGGGCGCGGGCTATTCTGGTCGAACAACTGCGCCGGGACCCGACAAACATCGAAATCATTCTCCTGCTTGCGCAGGCGGAAGAACGGCTGAGGCGCCCCCGGCGTGCGATTGCACTGTATGACAAAGCCCTCGCGCTCGACCCGAACCTTCCGGCCGCCATCCGGGACCGCCGCCGTCTAAACCGAGACACCGCCGACACCTTCGGTATCGAGACCCGCTATCAGGACGTGACCAACGGTGAAACCCAGGTGATCACAACCCTGGACGGGCAGATCTCCTCCACGACCGGTTTCGCCCTCAGCTTCGAGGCCCAAAACCGCACTTTGGATTCCGGCACGGTCAGCCGACCCAACGGCGACAACGGGCAGTTCGACGGCGACCGGCAACGGGCCGAACTTACCCTGGCCACGCCCGCCAACCGGTTTGGGTCCCAAACCGCCTCGGTTTTTGGATCGAACCAGGTCGCGGGTGCCGGGATCGGCTGGGAATACGTCGCAAACGACACGACCTGGCAGTTTGAAGGCCTGTATTCGGAGCCGGATTTCAACTTCGTCGAAGGTATTGTCGAGGGTGGGTCTCGTGATCGCGTGGCGGGATCCTGGCGCCGACAGTTGTCCGACCTGTATGAGCTGTCCGCCGGAATGGCCTTGAACCACTACAGCCTGTCGGGCGACCACGCGGGAACGGGAAGCGAGACCACCGCCGAAATCAGGCGGGTGATCGCGGCACCCTGGCCCTTCGCGACGGTCGGCTATCGGTTCGACGCTGAGTACATGCTGAATTCCCAGACAAACGATCTGACGGGCGCCAATCTGCTGCCGTTGAGCAGCCGGGAAACCCACAACATCGACGTTTCGACCGAAGGCTATCTGACCGACTTCGTGCGGGCCCGTGGCCTGGCCGGATACACCTATGACCGTCTGAACGGCGGCGGCGGACCGCAGGGTGAGGTCAGCCTGATCTACGAGCCATTGGACGACCTTGAAATCACCACTACCCTGGGCACCAGCCTGACCGCATCCCGGGGCACCGACAACCAACTGATATATGGCGGCATATCGCTCAGAACCCGGTTCTGAGCCCCCGCCCAAACGCAATCGGCCCTCGGGAGCCGCGAACGGGAAGGAAAAATTGATGATCACGACACGCCTCTTCGGGCACAGTTTTCGGAGTCTGGCCAAAGGACTTGCGGCCTGCGCCCTGATCTTCGGCCTCACCGCGTGCGCGTCGAATAGCGGCGAGCAGCGGAGCTATGTCGCAAAGGGTGCCAGTTTCAGCCAGATGATGGTCGCGATCGTGCCGTTCGAGAACTTGACCAACTATCCGAATGCCGGACGGATCGCCGCCGAACTGATGGCGACCGAGCTTTACAAACGCGCGCCCTTTGCCCTTCAGGAAGAGACCGAAACCCGCAGAGCGCTGGCACAATTGCAGATCGATCCCGACAATCTTACGTCGGTCGCTGCCGCCAAACAGGCTGCTGGGTTGCTGGAGGTCGACGGATTGCTGATCGGCAGCGTCTCAGAGTTCGGCTACCAGCAGGGGCTGCGGGAAGAGCCTGTGGTCGGGCTCAACGCCCGCCTGATCGACGGCAAGACCGGCAAGGTGCTCTGGGCAAGCAGCCATTCCGCACTAGGCGGTGGCTACCTGCAGCGCGGCAGCCTGAACGCGACCGCCCAGGAGGTAATTTCCGCCATGGCCGACACACTCTCGTCCCGCTGAGCGGACGCTCGCGCGCGGATTTTCCCGATGGCCGAACACCCCGTCGCCGACGACCAGACCACCGCCCCGGACACCACTCCGGGGCGCGCGCCTCGCATGCTGTTCGGGATGCGTCTGATTGCCGTTCTGGAGATCGTGGGGTTTCTGGCGGTGGCCCTGGCGATCGATTGGTGGTTCTTTGACGCAGACCGGTTCGCGACCGTGCGCCCGCATCCGTTCTGGATCATCGTGGTGCTGGTCGCGGTGCAATACGGTTCCAGCGCGGGGCTGGTTGCCGCCCTGGCGGCGGCGGCGGCCTTGTTGGTTGGCAATTTGCCGGTCCGCGCCTTCGACGCAGACGTGTTCGCCTATTGGACCCAGGTCGGATTGCGCCCCGCACTCTGGGTGGGCTTTGCGCAGATTCTCGGACAGATCCGCGACCGCCAATTGCTGGAGCGGGACAAGCTCCGGGCCAATCTGGCGGCAACCAGGGCTCAGAACCAACGCATTTCAAATGGGTTCGAGGAGTTGAAGCGGGCAAAGGGCGCGCTGGAGGCCCGCATCGCCAGGCAGTTCCGGACGGTGATCACCACCTATCGCGCGGCCCAGTCGATCGACGTCACCGACGCGGAGAAGCTGGAAGCCGGGCTGGACCAGTTGATCTCCGCCGTGCTCTCCCCCCGAAAGTATTCGCTGTGGTCTCTAGGCCCGAGCGGCTTCTCGCTGGACCGGTCGGTCGGTTGGGAGGAGACCGACACTTTCGAGCGCAACTTCGATCTCGGCCATCCGCTGGTCCAGCACCTCTTGGCGCGAGAACCCGCCCTATGCGCCGCCCGCGCCGCCGACGAACGCAAACTGATGGGGGTCGGGCTTTTGGCAGGCGCGCTGACCGATATCGAGTCCGGCGAGATCATCGGCATGATGAAGATCGAGGACACGACCTTCCTGGATTTTAACGTCTACACACTTGAGAACTTCAACGTGATCTGCTCTTGGATCGGCGCGGCGCGGGTCCGTGCCCAGCATTGGCGGACGATGGAACGCGACCGGGTGACCGGCATGAATGCCTTCTTGATGACCGCCGAGGTGTTCGAGCGGATCGTGGCA
>CALAHL010000322.1 GCA_937891725.1 uncultured Rhodospirillaceae bacterium
GAAATCGTCATCCTCCGATCCGCTGTCGATCCGTGCGGCCTCCACCGAGGCGCCCGCATAAACCGGGAGATCGAAGAACAATGGCGCTCGCTCCGTCAACCTGCGCATGTAGAGGAACCGGCTCTGCAGCATGTTGGCGGTCGAAAGTTCGTTGCGGGTATATCCGGACAGGCTGAACAATCCACCGATTTGGAAGCGATCGTAGGTCGGCAGCTCGCCGCTCAACGCCGTGCCGGCGCCGCCGCCGAAAATCACGGTATTGTCGTCCCAGGACAGCGCCTGGGCGGCGGACATATCGAACTTGGTGTAGTCGTCGTCGGCCCCCAGGGCTTCCTGGGAGGCGCCAAGACTGGCACGGACCAGACTGCCCTCGTTCGGGAACCGGACATTGTCGAGCGTATCGTAAAGCAGCCGGGTGTCGATGGAGCCGATCTGGTAATCCCCGACCGCGCCACCGGCGCCGGATCCGGAGCGGAGATCCACGTCGCCCTTGCCGACACGAAGGCCGACCCGCGTATCCAGCTCCGTTCCCAGTTCGTAGCCGAAGTTGAGCGCGGCCTCCATACGGCTGGACCGGAAGACGCTTCCGTTGCCGTCACCGCCGGTCACCCGAAGATCGTCACGCGCATAGCGAAGGGACGGCAACACGTAGAATCCGGTCTCGGCCTGCAGGGGCTGGTAGAACTCGGTGAACAGCAATTGAGAGCTGCCGAACGCAACCTCACTACGTGATTCGGCGCCATAGGCGTTGAGGGCGGTCAGCGTCAGCCCAGCACCGATCAGATAGCTGCTCTCCCCTTCCGCATCGCTTTCAAGCGCAAGTCCGGCACGTAAGTAATCCTTGGCCCAGGCTTTCTCGGTTGCGGTGATCTGCAGGCCGGTCTGCCCGTCCCGATGGATCACGGCGTAATCGATCTGCTCAAACAAGCCGGAGCCGTAAAGCAGCGTGAAGTCCTCCTCGAGCTGTTTTACGTCCAGCGGCTGGCCGATTTTCTGCCGGATGTTCGCGGTCAAGCGCTTGTCCGCCAGCTTGGTCTGATTGTCGACCTCAATGAAGTCGATGATCATGTCTTCGACTTCTGTAAGTTCACGTGTCGCCGCCAAGGAAGCATAGGCCGTGGCATCCATCGACAATGCTTTCAGCCGGTCGGCGTGGAGGCGGGTCGCAGCCGCACCGGGGTCGATCATCTCGACAATTTTGTGAAAGTCAGTGGACCCTCGGGTTCCGAGGTCGGGCTGGATCAGAATATCCTGCGGTCGAAGGGCGGCCATCTGCATCAAGGAATTCTGCTGGATCAGGACCGCCAACATCTGGCCTGCGATGTCCAGACTCGTGGTGAGCTGATCGCGTTTCTTCAGGATCGTCGGAATATCAACGACGATCAGAACTTCCGCTCCCATCGCGCGGGCGACGTCCGCCGGGAGATTGTTCGCGACGCCGCCATCAACCAACAGCCGGCCGTCCAGTTCCACCGGCGGCAGAAGCCCCGGAACCGACATGCTGGCGCGCATCGCGGTCGCCAGGTTTCCGCCTTTCAGGATAACCTCCTGGCCGGTTTCCAGATCGGCCGCCACCGCACGAAAGCGGATCGGCAGTTTGTCGAAATCGGTTATGCCATGGGTGCGGGTGGTCAGTTCCCGCATCATCAGGGTCAGCCGTTGGCCCTGTATCAGCCCGGCGGGGAGTTGGATTTCGCCGTCCCGGATCCCGAGTTTGAAGTCGAGCAGGAAGCCGTAGTCTTCCTGCTTGCGTCGCACGGGAAGGGCGCCCCGGGGCGGACTGTCCTGAAAAGTCTTCGCCCAATCGATGCCGCGCACCACCGATTCAAGCTCATTGGCGTTCAGTCCCATTGCATAGAGCCCACCAACAATGGATCCCATGCTGGTCCCAGTGATGATGTCGATCGGGACGTTCAGCTCTTCCAGAACCTTCAGCACACCGATATGCGTGGCGCCCAGTGCTCCACCGCCGCTCAGCACCAGACCCACCACGGGGCGCCGCCCGGCCGGAGTCGGAGTTTGGGTCGCCGCCTGCGCTCCGGCTGGCAGCAATTCGAATAGAAAAATGGCAAATGCCAAAACAAAGCCGGCGGCGCGCAGCCATTTGCGCGTCGTTGAACAAAGTCTCATGTGATCCATCCCCCAGAGATCAGCCGGTGACAAACGGCCATCGACGCGTTCTTAAAG
>CALAHL010000323.1 GCA_937891725.1 uncultured Rhodospirillaceae bacterium
TGTTCAACCAGCCATGCCTGCCGAGCATATTTCAACACGGCTCGGGACATCCCCGCTACGGGCGGGATCTCCACAAAGGTGAACTAACTCTTCCCCCGAGTTCGAGCTTTTGTGGCTGTGGGACGGGTCGCTCCAAACGGAGCGGCCCGTTTCCGTTTGCGCGACCCCCGTCATCGCATCATCGCGCGGGACGGGGGTCGATGCTCGAATCAGGCGTCGGCCGGAATCTCCATACCCTTCTGGACAGCCGGACGGGCCATCAGGCTGTCGTACCAGCGCTTCACGTTCGGATAATCGTTGAGATCCACCAATTGCCACTCAAAGCGCGCGACCCAGGGCAGGACCGCAATATCCGCGATCGAATACTGCTCGTTCGCGAAGAAGCTTCGGCCTTCAAGCCGGGCATTCATAACGCTGTAGAGTCGGCGGCATTCGGTGCCGTAGCGCTTCTTGCCGTAGGGGATATCTTCCTTGGCGGCACGCTCGAAATGGTGCACCTGACCGAAGATCGGTCCGACCCCGCCCATCTGGAACATCAGCCACTGGATGACCTTATACCGGGCAGCCATCTCGCTCGGCATCAGCTTGCCACTCTTCTCCGCCAGATACATCAGAATGGCGCCGCTCTCAATCACCGTATACGGCTGACCACCTGGACCGTCTTGATCGACAATCGCTGGGATCTTGGAGTTCGGGTTGATCGCGATGTACTCGGGCGTGAACTGCACGTCTTGGCCGATCGGAATCGGGTGCACGGTGTAGGGCAGCCCAATCTCCTCCAGCATGATGGAGGCCTTGCGGCCGTTCGAGGTTTTCCACGTGTAGAGATCGATCATCGTTGCTCCCCAGCTCGTTGGTTGGCTTGTTGTGCTGGGCGGCATCATAACGGGCCTCTGTGGGATTGCCACCGGGTGCGGAGACCTAGATGCTGAAGATTCCAAACACGACGGGCTCCGATGCAGATTCCTGACGATTCCCTCCAAGGCCGCCCACCCGACCGCACGCTCACCCCTGAGGAGCGCCGCAAGGAGACGGCCGTCCTGATTCCGAACCTGGTGGATTGCGTGCTGTTGGTGCTGTTCATCGCGGTTGCGGTCGGCACCGGCTCGCTGACGATGCTGAGCGAGACGATCCGAGGCGGACTGATGCTGGGCGCGGCCCTCTATGGATACGTCGTGCTGCGGGCGGTTCACCGGAGACGGCTGGACCGGTTCGAGTTCGGCGTTGCCAAGATCGAGCAGGCGGTCTCGCTTCTGATCGGCGTCGGGCTTTTGGTCAGCGGGTTGTGGGTGGCCCAAAGCGTCGTGGCGTCCCTCACATCCGCCGGACAACCGCCCTCGCCGCGCGGCCTCGCGGTGGCGGCTGTCGCCAACGCGATCAACACCGCGGCCAATATCCTCGGCTGGGTGATGCTTGTGGCGTCCCGGGAGGGTGCGACCGAGGTTTACGAATCCCAGATCCGGGTGCGGTTCACCATGATGACATCCGCGATAGCCCTGCAGGTCACTCTCACGATCGCGGCCCTCGCGAAGGACCCCGGGCTGGTCCTGCTGCTGGACGGGCTTGGCGCAACGTTCGTGGCCGGCCTGATGTGCATCAACGGCGTGTCGATGGTGAGCGGTGCTCTGCCTGATCTGTTGGACGCGCCTGCCAGGGACGCGGCTGCGAAGGCCATCCGGGCAGTTGCGGCCGAGGCCCTGACGGCAGACCAGATCTTGAAGGTCCGCACCCGCCGGTCGGGGCCGACCGCCTTCGCCGAGGTGACCCTGCGCTCCGGTGCAGTGTCGTCGACCGAAGAGCTCGCCTCCAAGCGCTCCGAAATCGAGGACGCCCTTCGAACCAACGGCGTGGACGCGGAAGTTCTGTTGCTGCCGTCTTCCGCTTAGAGGCGCAAACGAGCCATCAGCATGTCGAACAGACCGACATCGGGAAACCGCACATAGGCGGCACGACCGACCGGGCAGGTCTTGGCATCGTTCGGCTCCGCATCAAGTTCCAGAAGCACCTGACCTACCCCCTCGCTCCGGCCTTTCGCGACGGCAGCCAGATCCTGCAGCCCAAGGACCGCGCTGGATCCCCGTGTGAGATGCACGGTCGCGGCGCGGGTTTCGGATTCGCCCTCCAGGATCACCTCGGCCGGGTCTCCATGGTTGAGCAAGCCAACCTCGACGTCGGAGACCGGAACGTCGACCAGAAGGTCACCGCAGTCAATCCATTCCAGGATCCGCGCGCCCTCAACCACCGAAGCGTCCGGCGCGCTGAACAGACTGTAAATGGTGCTGCCCGGCGGAACGTGTACGGGCGACGCACGCAGGGTATCCACGAGATCTTCGGCAACCGCCAGGTCACGCACCGCCTCGTCGAGCAGGATCAAAGACTCGTCGGCCTGTCGGCGAGCCAGATTGGTCTCTGTGTCCAGCTCGAACAGACCCAGCGTGACCCAGGAGGGCGTGTCTCCGTCCTCGGTGAGGAAGACGTCATCGCCAGCCTGCTCCAGCCGCACGAGTGCAAAATCCAGATCGATCTTTTGTTCGGCCCGTGTCGCCCGCAGCTCCGACAGGCGCAGCAGCGTCTCGTCGAGCGAGGCTTTTGAGACGGCCCCCCGGTTCGCCAAGCCACTCTCGCGGTCGACCATCCGTTCCACGATTTCGATACTGGCGTCGTTCTGGGTGATCTGTTCCCGCAGGCTCGCGATCCTGATCTCAAGCTGGGTTTTGAAGGCGGTCGCGATCTCGACCCGCACCCGCGCAAGCTTGGTCCGGTGACGATCGAGATCCGCGAGGTAGGTCTGGGAATCCTGCAGCCGCGCTTCGGCGATCACCTTGCGGTCCCGGATCTCCTCCAGCCCGCGTTCCTCGGCAATGAGATGGGTGTTCCGGATTGTTGTGACGATCCCCTCGTCATCCACGACGGACCCCACATCCGGCAATCCGCCCACGATTCGCCCTTTGATCGGCGCCACCGCGAACCGCGCCCAGGTGGTCACGGAAGAATCCCGCACGATGGTCGACCGGACATAAGGCCCGATCATCCAGACGGTGTAGGCGACGAAGATCCCAAGGGTGACGAGGTAGAGGGTGCGACGGGTCATGGGCTCTCATCGAAACTGGTTGTTCGTCAATGGCATCGGGGACGCGGAACCTGCGCACTCTACGCCCAACGCCTGGATATACCGAATGGAGTTCGAAGAGCGGCCTGCGTGCTAGTGATTGCCAATTCGGCCAAGAGATCGAGGGGCGCAACTGAGATCAAAAAACGGCGGCCACATAGGCCGCCGCTTCTGAGACGTGTTTCCCGCTCGACCGCTCTACGCAGCCTTGCTCGCCTTGGCGTCTTGGATCGCCTGCCAGATCACCTGCGGGGTCGCCGGCATATCGATATGCTCCAACCCGG
>CALAHL010000324.1 GCA_937891725.1 uncultured Rhodospirillaceae bacterium
TGCGCGAGACATAGACCGCATCCTCACCCGCGCTTTCCTGCGGGGTGACATAGCCTTCGTCGGCCCGGTGGTCGATCACGATCACGCCGGGGAAGTTCCGCAGGACGTCGGTTGCGCCCTGTTCGTCGATCGGCTTCTTGGTCTCGATGAAGACCGCCTCGGCATGGCCAACGAACACCGGCACCCGAACGCAGGTGGCGACCACCTCGATATCGGGATCGAGGATTTTCCGGGTCTCCACCCGCATCTTCCACTCTTCCTTGGTGAACCCGTCATCCATGAAGACGTCGATATGGGGGATCACGTTGAAGGCGATCTGCTTGGTGAACTGGGTCTTCTCGATCGGATCGTTCACGTAGACCGCACGGGTCTGGTTGAACAGCTCGTCCATCCCGTCCTTACCGGCGCCGGACACCGACTGGTAGGTCGAGACCACAACCCGCTTGACCCCGAAGGCGTCGTGCAGCGGCTTCAGCGCCATCACCAGCTGGGCGGTCGAACAGTTCGGATTGGCAATGATGTTCTTCTTGCCGTACTTGCCGACCGCGTCGCCGTTGACCTCCGGGACCACCAGCGGCACGTCCGGGTCCATCCGGAACGCCGAGGAATTGTCGATCACAACGCAGCCCGCCTTACCGGCCTTGGGCGCGTACTCCTTGGAGACATCGCCGCCGGCCGAGAACAGCGCGATGTCGGTGGTCGAGAAATCGTGCTTGGCCAGATCGTGGATGGTCAGGACGTCCTTGTCCCCATAGGACACCTGCCCGCCCGCCGATCGGGCAGACGCCAAAGCGATGATCTCGTCAGCCGGGAAATTGCGCTCGGCGAGTGTGGTCAGCATCTCGCGACCGACAGCGCCCGTGGCACCCACTACAGCGACCTTGTAACCCATGTTCCGTCTCCTTCCGCGCGACACGCGATAATTCCGCCGGGGTTTACGCCCCCGGGCGGCTCATCGCAAGCACGCATCGGTAGGCGCAACGCCTCAGCCGGTGGTCTTGGTGGTGGTTTTCAGGATGAGCACGGCCAGCTTCGGCGCCGCGAGGGCGCCGGAGATCGAGGCGACGAAGATGTCGGTACGATTGGCCATTCCGGATACATACGCGATCGGCAGGCAGGCGCAAGAGCAAATCCCTATCCTGATTTAGAAAAACAATCCTGATTAGGAAATTTTAAAGATAATCACCGTAGATGCGGGGCTCTCGTTTGGGGTTAGGAGGGCTACATGCCGCATCTGAATGTCTCGCAACGCATCGCAGCGATCAGTTTGGTCGCGATTCTCGGGTTCCTCATGATCGGAGGCATAGTGTTCTGGTCCCGAACCGCCCAAGAGGCCGGGCTGCGCGATCAGAACGCGGCCAGCACCAGCCTTGCCCATATCAAAGAGGTGTCGGAACTGTTCATGAACGCGCGGCGCCGGGAGAAAGATTTCCTGATCCGGCTTGAACCGAAGTATGCGGCCAAGCATGCGGAGGTGACCGCCGCCGTCGATCAGCGCCTGGACAGCTTGTCCGCGACTTTAACGGGCGCCGAAGCGAACTCGGTTTCCGCGCTCAGCACCCAGTTTCGGGCCTATGAGGAACAGTTCCTGGTTGTCGAGAATTTGGTGACCGCCCTCGGCCTGGACGAGGACTCCGGCTTGCAGGGGGAACTCAGACGTGCGGTCCACGATGCCGAGAGCCTTATCAAGGAGCACGCCTCGGATGACCTGATGGTCAAGCTCCTGATGATGCGGCGGCATGAAAAGGATTTTATGCTCCGGAAAGACGAGAAATATATCGGCCGGCTGAATGACCGTATTGCCGAGTTCAAGGAGCTGCTGACTGACAAACCGGTCGATCCGGCGGTCAAATCCGAGATCCAGGCCGCTCTGGACGCCTATCAGACCAAGTTCGCCTCCTTCGCACAGCTCACGCTGCAGGTAGAGGAAGAGATCGCAACGCTTTCCAGCCTGTTTGCGGTGGCGGAGCCGACGATGGAAGAGCTGCGCGCCTTGATCTCGAACGACTTCGATACGGTGACCGCAGAAGTGCAGCAAGCCAATGAAATTAGCTTCCTGATCGTGATCGGAGTGGTCGGGGCAACCGCCCTGATCTGCGCCGGCCTGGGACTGCTGGTTGGGCGATCGGTTACACGTCCGGTGACGGCTTTGACGGCGAGCATGAAGACGCTTGCCGATGGAGATAAGACGGTCGAGATCCCCGGCACCTCCGGCAAGGATGAGCTCGGCGCGATGGCCCAAGCGGTCCTGGTGTTCAAGGAAAACATGATCCGCAACGATGCCCTCAACGCTGAACAGGAGGCGGCGAGAGCCGAGCGTGAGAAACGCGCCGAGGCGATCGAGACCATGACCCGGGAGTTTGACACCAAGGTTCGGGAGATTTTGGGTGCCGTTTCAGGCGCGACCAACGAGCTCGACGCCGCGGCCCAGTCCATGCAGCGCATCGCGTCGGAGACAACCCAGCGATCGGATATGGTGTCGTCGGCATCTCAACAGGCATCTTCGAATGTGCAAACGGTCGCAGCCGCAACTGAAGAACTGCTGGCATCGATCGAAGAAATCAGCAGCCAGGTTGCCGACTCCAACCAAATGACGCGAGAGACCGCCGGGGAAGCCCAAGCGAGCAGCGAGGCGGTCGGCGGACTTGAGGCTTCGGTGCAGGAAATCGGCAAGATCGTGACCCTGATCCAGGGCATCGCGGAGCAGACCAATCTGTTGGCCTTGAACGCAACGATCGAGGCCGCACGAGCCGGCGACGCCGGCAAAGGGTTCGCCGTGGTGGCCAGCGAGGTCAAGAGCCTCGCCACCCAGACCGGAAAAGCAACCGAAGAGATCGCGCACCAAATTGAGCAAATTCAGCAGGAGACCGGCAAGTCCGCTGACGCCATCCGCAGGATCGCGACCACGGTCGGACGGTTGAGCGAGATTTCGACCGGTATTTCGGCGGCCGTGGAGGAACAAGCCTCGGCCACCCAGGAGATCGGTCGCAGTGTTCAGGAAGCCGCGTCCGGCACCGAGGAAGTGACGACCAATATCTCCGGCGTGAACGAGGGTGCCCAACAAACCAGTGTGTCGGCCGATCAGGTTCAAGCAACCAGTTCAGAACTCGCCCGCCGGAGCGACGATCTCTCCCAGATGATTTCAGGATTTCTGGATCGAGTACGGGCGGCGTGATCGGAGCCCGCGCTACCCGACCGCCCAGACCAGCCACAGGCTGATCGACGGGAACGCCACCAGCAGGCTGACCCGGATGATCTCGGCGATCAGGAACGGCAGCACGCCCTTGAAGCTCTCCAGCATCGGCACGTCCTCGGCCATCTGGTTGATGATGAAGACGTTCATGCCGACCGGCGGGGTGATCAGCCCGACCTCGACCACGATCAGGGCGATGATGCCGAACCAGATCGCGGTTTCCTCGGGGGTCATGCCGAAATCCAGAGCCATTACGATCGGGAAGAAGATCGGCACGGTCAGCAGGATCATCGACAGGCTGTCCATCACGCAGCCGAGCAGCAGGTAAAGGATCAGCATCGCGACCATCACCAGCATCGGTGAGAGCCCGCTGCCGCCGATCAGATCGGCCAGCGCATTCGGCATCCGGGTCAGGGCGAGGAAGCCGTTGAACACCTCCGCCCCCAGCAGGATCAGGAAGATCATCGCCGAGGCCTCGGCGGCCCCCAACAGGCAGTCCCTGAACCCGCTCCACCCCATCCGTCCCTTGACCAGCGCCAGCAGACCGGTGCCGAGCGCGCCCACCGCCGCCGCCTCGGTGGGCGTGAACACCCCGGTATAGATCCCGCCTATCACCGCGACGAAGATCAGCAGCGCCGGCCAGACATCGATCAGGCTGCGCCATTTCTCCGACAGGGAATGCTCGGGGCCGGCCGGGCCGTCCTCGGGGAACAGCCGGACGTAGATCGCAATCGCCAGCAGGTAGCCCACAACCGCGATCAGCCCGGGGATGAAGGCCGCCAGGAACATCTTCTGGATGTTCTGTTCGGTCAGGATGGCGTAGATCACCAGGATCACCGAGGGCGGGATCAGAATGCCAAGCGTGCCGCCCGCCGCCAGCGATCCGGTGGCGAGCGATCCCGCGTATTTGTAGCGTTTCAGTTCCGGCAGGGCGACCTGGCCCATGGTCGCCGCGGTCGCCAGCGAGGAGCCGCAGATCGCCCCGAACATGCCGCAGCCGCCGACCGCCGCCATCGCGATGCCGCCCGGCCGATGGCCGAGCCAGGCGTTGGCCGCCGCGAACAGGCCGCGCGACAGACCCGACTTGGTCGCGAACTGGCCCATCAGCAGGAACAGGGGGATCACGCCCAGAGAATAGCTGGAAAACAGATAGAACGCGTTCGACTTGAGCTGCGAGATCAGCGGGATCCAGCCCGCCAGATGGGCGAAGCCGGCGCCGCCGGCCAGCAGCATCGCCACCCCGATCGGCACCCGCAGACCGATCAGCGCCAGCATGCCCAGGGAGTAGAGCAGGCCGAGGGTCAGCCCGCTCATGACACCGGCCCGGAAGCCCTGACCGGGCCCGCCATCTGCCGGGCGCTGGTCCAGGCGGTCGCAAGGCAGGCCAGCGCGAGAAGCCCGAAGGCCGGGACCATCACCGCGAAGCTGATCCAGGTCGGGATGCCGAGCACCATGGTCTGGTCGTTGTAGCGGTACATGTCAGCCCCGCCAAGCGACAGGCGCCAAGCGATCAGCCCGGCGCAGAACGCGAACAGCAGCGCTGCGATCAGGTCCATTGCCGCCTTGGCTCGCTCGGGTGCGGCGGAGGTGAAGAAATCGACGATCACATGGCCGCGTTTCATCTGGCAATAGGGCAGAAAACAGCTGACGGCCGCAGCACTCGCCAGTTCCACCATCTCCACATTGCCGTTGATCGGGGAAGAGAGCAGATAGCGCCCGGTCACGCTGACGACCGTCAGAACGGCCCCGCCGGTCAGCAGCAGGCCGCCGAACACCGCCAGTGCGCCGGTCACATGCAGAAGCACCGCCTCCAAGACCTCGGAGGCGGTGCGATGGGTGTTCGGAGCGGTCATCGGCTCATCAGCCCGTTCTGCATCAGGTCGCTCCCGGCTCAGGGGTTGCGGTTACTTTCCGTACTTATCGAGCAACGCGTTGGCGTCGTCCATCAGGGCCTGGCCGTCCTTACCTAGACCGTCCATCTCGGCGATCCACTCGGTTCCGACCGAAGCGGTGACCTCGCGCATTTTCTCGACTTCCGCCGCACTCAGATCGACCACGGTACCGGTCTCCTGCGCCTTCTTCAGACCCGGACCTTCGATCTCGTCCCAGACCTCGCCGACCCATTTGGCCATGGCCATGCCGCTGTGCTCATCCAGGATCTTCTTCAAATCGTCCGGCAGGCTCTCGTACTTGGCCTTGTTCATCGCCAGGACGAA
>CALAHL010000325.1 GCA_937891725.1 uncultured Rhodospirillaceae bacterium
TATCACATCGAATACGACGCCCCGCTGACTGCCGATATCGAGGGGATCGCGCGACCGGTTTCCCAATGGGTCAGAACCTCGAAAAGCGCCAAGGACGTGGCGCAGGACGGCGCAGAGGCAGTCGCCGCTGCGATCGGCCGGCCCGGTGGGGTCGCGACGCTGATCCTGCCGGCGAACACCGCCTGGGACGAAAGCAACGGGCCCGCAGCCCCGGTTGCCCCGGTGCCGGGGGCCGGTCCTGATCCGGACGCCGTGCGGGAGGCGGCGGCAGCGCTGACCTCGGGGCAGGAGACCCTGATCCACATGACCGGCGATGTGCTGCGCGCCGACGTCCTTGAAATCGCCGGGCGGATCGCCGCTAAGACCGGATGCCGTCTGTCCTGCCAGACAGCGAACGGACGCTGGGAGCGGGGCGCCGGACGGGTCGCGGTCGAGCGGATCCAGTACCCGGTCGACATTGCCCTGAAGCAGTTGGGTACCGTCAAGCATCTGATACTGGTCGGCGCCAAGGTGCCGGTGGCGTTCTTCGCCTACCCCAATAAGCCCAGCCTGCTGATTCCCGAGGGCTGCGAGGTCCATCCGCTGGCCGAGATCGGCGACGATCACAAAGCAATCCTCTCCGCCCTGTGCGACGAGCTGGACGCCTGGGGCGTCGAGCCGGTGCGCCAGAACGCCAAGAAGCCGGACCTGATGACCGGCGAGCTCAATCCGGAATCGGCGGCGGCGGCGCTCGGTCATCTGATGCCGGAGAACTGCATCATCGCGGACGAGAGCGTGACCTCCGGCCGCGGCTTCATGCCGTATACGGTCGGCGCCGCGCCGCACGACTGGCTGTCGCTGACCGGCGGGTCGATCGGCTTGGGGCTGCCCTAATGCGACCGGTGCTGCGATCGCGTGTCCGGACCGTAAGGTGATCTGCACCGAGGGGGACGGCTCCGGCATGTACACCCTGCAGGCGCTTTGGACCCAGGCGCGGGAAGGCCTGGACGTGGTGAACGTGATCTTCGCCAATCGGTCCTACCAGATCCTGCATGGCGAGCTGGCCAATGTCGGCGCGCAGAACCCGGGGCGGAAGGCGATTGACATGCTGACCCTCGACCGTCCGACCCTTGACTGGGTCGATCTGGCGCGCGGCATGGGCGTCCAGGGCCGCAAGGCCGAGACGGCGGAGGAGTTCAACGAGGCCCTGGCCCGCGCCATCGCCGAACCCGGCCCGCACCTGATTGAGGCGGTGCTGCCGTAGAGCCCATTCGTATGCCGGTCTGGCGAGGCTGCGCTAGCTGGGGTATTGATCGGATAGATACGAGGCAGACACAGACCGGATCCGATGCCCCAACTGATCGACCCTCGAAAGCTCGTCGATTCCGATAAGCTCTCCGCCGAGCATCTGGCGACGGAGCTGAACGCGGGGTCGACGCGCGTGTTCAATCTGGACCGGTTGCACCGTGGTGTTTTGAAAGCGGATGTTGACCCCGAGGAACATTTGTTCCGGCATTCCGAGCTGCATCGGGTGATTTTCATCAAGCAGGCGCTTCGGGATTCCGCGTATCAGACCGAGCGCCGGGACCGGATCGGGACCAAGCTGTATTTCGCCTTCAACGAGGCGAACGCCTTCGAAGGCGGCAAGTCGATCTTCATCGGCGATCCGGGGTTCGACAGCGCGCTGGCCTTTCAGACCGGCTTCGAGCGCGGCGACGAGCCGAGCAACTATATCCATGACCGGGACATCATCTCGATTCTGGACTCGCTGCCGTCGCTGGATCCGTTCCTGATGAAGGACCGGCTGCTGGCCGAAGGGATTGATCCGGACGAGCGCTATTTCCGGATCACCGCCGAGGAATTCCTGGTGGTCCGCGAGCATGTGATGAAGAAGTTCCGACCGATCATCGAGTTTGCCTTCGCCGGTTTGGACAAAACCTCGGCGGATGCGCATCTGCGCTCGCTGGTCCAGAAGCTCTGGGACGCCAAGGATATGGACGCACTGAAGCCGATCGTGAAGGCGATGGAACTGGATGCGCAGACCGCGCCGGCCGCCTTTCAGTCCTGGAAGGGCGTGATCTACTACGATTACCGCATGGATCGGCTGGCCCAGGGGATCAAGAGCTTTGCCGGCTGGCTCGGCCAGGACGCCGTGCCGCTCGATATCGTTCCCGCTGCGTCCCGAAAAATTCTCGATGAGATCCGAGACGCGATCCGGGCGCTGCTGCGCCGCCGCTGGGGCGGCGTGCGGGAGCGTCTGCAGGACTACAACTCAGCCTATGAGAAGCTGTTCGTCGACCAGCAGAGCCCGGGCCCGTTCATCGCGTTTCTGAGCGACGCCCCGGACGTTTTCGCGGAGCTGGGCGACGGTCTGAGCCGACTTGACCATTCGGTCGAGGTCTGGCGCTCGGTGCTGGACCGCTACGGCAACAGCCGCCTGAAGTTCGAGCCGCTGCACAATATGCTCTCTCTCCTCTATCGAATACTTGAATAACCAGAAACGTTTCTCTTGACTTGGTTTGGCGTCATGTAGTTGCCTTGAACTGGGGGCGAAATCATGAACGACGAATCGAAGTTGGAGGAATTCCGGTTTGAATTCCTGAAGGTCGAGTACCAGGGCTGCATCGAACTCGGTGTTCGAATGCGCGAACGGCTTCATCGTCTTGCAATCGGATCTCTGGTCTTTAATGGATCGCTCGTTGCCGGCCTTGCATTGGCGATTGATAAATTTCCGAAGAGCGGGGGAAATGGCTCTCTTTCTTTGGAAATTGGGGTCGTTCTGCTTTGTCTTTCAGTCATTTCAATAGTATTCAATCTTGGCGCCGCCGTGACGATGTATTATTTTACCAATGTTTGGGATAGTGTGATCGCGCGTCACCGAAATCTGCATTGCGACATTCTGGAATTCTTAGGGCGTCAATCGGGACGCGAGAAAAAATATGCAGCGGGTCAGGTGGCTGACAGTTTGCCTGATAGTTTATTTAAAGTGGAAGCATCCATAAGTTTCCTCGGTGCACCACTGAGTGTTCGAGCTTTGACGGGGCTCTTTTATCTTTCAATTATTGTGTCTTGGTTTATTTGCATGGTCTACGGCTTGTCCATTATACGCTTTCACGTTTCTTAGCAGCACCGGAAAAATTCAATCCTGATTTCTACGCCGAAGTGCGATGTTTTGGACATATTCCTGCTGAATGACGGCCTCTAATACCAAGTCTCATTGATCAAAACCTATGCGCCCATTTTCGGAGCCCGATGG
>CALAHL010000326.1 GCA_937891725.1 uncultured Rhodospirillaceae bacterium
GTCAACATGGTTGACGTAAAAGGAATGCCAAATCCGTTGTTTCTTCGAGAGGAGGAGCTGCGCCAAGCGATCGAGATGATGTTCTTCGCCTACCGGGATTTCACCGGAGGGCCGGACGAGGTCCTGGCGGAAATAGGATTGGGGCGCGCGCATCACCGGGTGATCTATTTTGTCGGGCGACATCCGGGGATCACGGTCTCGGAGCTTCTGGCGATCCTGCAGATCACCAAGCAGAGCCTCAGCCGGGTGCTCGGTCATCTGGTGGAGGAGGCCTATATCGTCTCGCGCACCGGTGAGGTCGACCGGCGCCAGCGCAAGCTGGAGCTGACGCCGAAGGGGATTGATCTCGAGAGGCGCCTGACCGCGATCCAGCGGGAGCGGATCGCCCAAGCCTACCGCAATGCGGGGGCCGAGGCGGTGCGGGGGTTCAAGCAGGTGCTTCACGGGGTGATCGACGCCAAGGACCGCAAGCGCTTCGACATTTCCGGCGGTTCATGATGGTGGCGACCAGGTGATCCCCGACGCCCCCCATATCCTCGTCGTTGACGATGACGAGCGGCTGCGCGCGCTGCTGAACCGGTTTCTCAGCGAGAACGGCTTTCGGGTCTCGGCGGCCGCCGATGCGGCGGAGGCGCGCGCCGTGATGGAAGGGCTGACGCCCGATCTGTTGGTGTTGGACGTGATGATGCCCGGGGAGGATGGGGTCAGTCTCACCCGTGCGATGCGGTCCGGCGAGGCCCCAGGGGGCGATGTCCCGGTCCTGATGCTGACCGCGATGGGCGACGCGGAGGATCGGATCGGCGGATTGGAAAGCGGAGCCGACGACTATCTCGCAAAACCCTTCGAGCCGCGCGAACTGTTGCTGCGGATCCGAACAATCCTGCGCCGGATGAGCCCGGCGGAGGCCGCACCGGCGCCGCGCTCGGAGATGCTGGAACTGAGGTTCGGCGCGTTCCGGTTCGACATGCGTCAGAATATCCTTTGGCGATCGGAGGCCGACGAGGAGGCAACAGTGCGTCTGACCGAGGCGGAACTGAGCCTGCTGCGGTGCTTCGCGGAGGTGCCCGGGGAAATCCTGGGCCGGGAGGATCTGGTGGAACGTGGTGCGGTGAACGGCGGCGAGCGCACGGTCGACGTGCAGATCACAAGACTTCGGCGCAAGATAGAACCGGATCTGAAATACCCTAGGTTCTTGCAAACCGTCCGGGGTCGCGGCTACGTGTTCAGACCGGACAGCTGACCGCCCCGAAATCCGGGGTCGACTTTCGGCAACACTTTTCGGGGCCAAGGGAAGGCGGGCGCGATGGCGGAGGCCACCCAGGATCGAAGCGACAGCGAGCGCAGCAGGCTCGAACGAGCCGCCGCGGCCGGTTCGGAAGAACGGGTCGTGTCCAGTTTCCATTTCGACCGGTGGTTCCGTTTCGACCGCTGGATCAAGCCGTATCTGCCGAAGACGCTGTTCGGTCGTGCTCTGCTGATCATCGTGACACCGCTGGTTCTGATGCAGGCCTTCTCGGCCTATGTGTTCTACGATCGGCACTGGGACATCATGACCCGGCGGCTGGTCCATAGCCTTGCAGGTGACATCGCGTTCCTGATTCAGGAGTTGGAACAGCCGATCACCTCAGATCAGGTCCAGGCGCTGTCCATACGGGCCCGCAATCATTTCGATCTGGAGCTGTTCTGGCAGCCGGACGCCATTCTGCCGAACCAGCCGCCGCCGGGCTGGCTGGATGCCACCGCCGATGCGATGGAAGAGGCGATGAGCGGCAAGGTGCGCCGACCCTATGTGATGAACACCGAGTCGATCTATCGTCGGATCGAGATCCTGATCCAGCTGCCGAACGGCGTTCTGCAGGTGGTGGCGAACAAAAAGCGCCTGTTCTCCTCGACGACCTATATCTTCCTGCTCTGGATGGTCGGATCGTCCCTGGTGCTGTTCGCGATCGCGATCATTTTCATGCGCAACCAGATCCGGCCGATCCGCCGGTTGTCGATTGCCGCACGGGCCTATGGGCTGGGCCGGGACATGTCCGACTTCAAACCGGAAGGGGCGACCGAGGTACGGCAGGCCGCCAGCGCCTTCCTGCAGATGAAGGATCGGATCAGCCGACAACTGACCCAGCGGACCGAAATGCTGGCCGGTGTCAGCCACGATCTGCGGACACCGCTGACCCGCATGAAACTGCAATTCGCAATGTTGCCGAAAGGCCCGGAGCTGGAAGACCTCTCGCACGATGTGGACGAGATGCAGCGGATGGTCGAGGGCTATCTTGCGTTCGCGCGGGGCGAAGGGACCGAAACGCCGATCGAGGTCGACGTTGCGACCCTGATCGCCGACGTGGTGAACACCGAGCGGCGAGACGGAAGCAACATCATCCTGGAAATGCCGGACCCCGGCGCCGCCGTTATGCCGGTCCGACCCGATGCGCTGAAGCGTGCGGTCGCCAATCTGATCCAGAACGCCAAGCGCTACGCCAAACGCATCCGCGTCGCCGTTGTGCGGACGGGGGAATTCGTGGACATCACCGTCGATGATGACGGCCCCGGCATCCCGCCGGAGAAACGCGCCGACGCCTTCCGCCCATTCGTCCGGCTGGAGCCGAGCCGCAACCCGGCCTTCGGCGGCACCGGTCTCGGCCTCACGATCGCCCGCGACATCGCCCGCGGCCATGGCGGAGAGCTGACCCTGCAAACCGCCGGCATAGGTGGTCTGCGGGCAGTGGTTCGGCTTCCGGTCTAATCCTTCCGCTTCCGGCAATTCGATGGGGAAGGGAACCGGTCCAGAAAGGCGTGAGCGCGGGGCAGGGCGTCCTGCAGGAACTGTTTGGGTTCTCGCAGCCAGAGTCCGTCATAGGTTTTGGATTTCGCCTCCGAGATCAGAACGTCCGGGGGCAGAACCTCCAGCGTTGCGTCCCAACCCGGATGGTGCCGCCGAGCCTGCCTCCAATAATGGGCAAGCAATTGGTCCCGGCTGCTGTAGCCGTGATAGTCGAACGCGAATGTCCCGGATGAGACAAAATGATGATTGCCGGTCTGCCCTTGGGCCGGTTTGATCCATTCGACGGTCCTGCCCGCCGATCCGTACCGCTCAAGAAACGCATAGGCCAGGATGTGGCAGGCACCGGCGGCGAAAAACACCCGATCCGACAGCGCCCAGCGTTTCTCAGGGTCCCGCTTGGAATATCCGGGGGTTCGGATCACGTACATGCTTCCTCCGGGGGTGTCCTTCGAT
>CALAHL010000327.1 GCA_937891725.1 uncultured Rhodospirillaceae bacterium
CCGCGCTGGCCTACATCCTGTTCTTCCGGGTGCTGTCGAGCGCGGGATCGACCAATGTCTCGCTGGTCACCCTGCTGATCCCGGTAAGTGCGATGGCCATGGGCGCGGTTTTTCTGGACGAAATCATCACAGGCCGACAGCTCGGCGGCATGGCTGTGATCGCGCTCGGTCTTACGGTGATCGATGGGCGGTTACCCGAGTTCTTTAGTTGGGCACGCCGGTTGCGGGATGGTTGAACCTGCGGCGTCCGACCCTCACATCTTAACCAGTGACGAACCAACCCACGGAGGACCGTCATGAAACCCACGAACCGCTATCACATGATTTCACTCGGCAGCGCTGACACCTATCGGATCACCGACGCCAAGAGCGGCGAGACCGTCGCGATCGTAAAAGGCATGGAAAAGGCCAAGAAACGCGTCGATCTGCTCAACAAGCAAGCCATGATGGACACGGTCTGAGGCTCTAGCCGCGCGCGGTCGTCACACAGGCTCGCGCGGACGCGTCGACGATCGCCTCCGCGTCCAGGCCGTGATGAGCGTATAGGGCGGCAATGTCTCCCGACTGGCCGAAATCGGTCACACCCAACGGATAGACCCGTCGTCCGACCGCTCCGCCTATCCAGCTGAGGTTAGCTGGGTGGGCGTCTTGCACTGTGACCAAGCCCGCATTCGGCGCCAGCCGGTCCAGCATGCGCGTGACATGACAGTCGCCGCCCGTGCGCGAGGCGTTCTGCCAATCGTGATACATCCGATCGCTTGAGGTGACCGCCAGCACACCCAGGCCGGGCACGTCCTCGCGGATCTGCTCGGCCGCGTCCAAGACCTCGGGTGCGACCGCGCCCGTGAAGATCAGCGCCAGTTCGGCCCCGTCCGCAGGTTCGACCAGCCAATAGGCGCCGGACAGGATATCGGCGGCCTGCTGCTCCGTCAGCTCCCGTTGCGGTTGGCTCAAGGTGCGGGTCGACAGCCGGAGATAGACCGAACCGCCATCTTCCGCCTGCATATGGCCGAAACCCCAGCGCATGATGACTTCCAGCTCATCCGCGTAGGCCGGCTCGAACGATGCCAGTTTGGGTTGGCCCATGCCGATCAACGGGGTCGAGACCGATTGGTGCGCCCCGCCTTCGGGCGCCAGCGTGATCCCCGACGGGGTCGCCACCAGCATGAACCGTGCGTCCTGGTAACAGGCGTAGTTCATCGCGTCCAATCCGCGCGAGATGAACGGATCGTAGAGTGTGCCGACCGGCAGCAGCCGGGTGCCGAACACCGGCCCGGACAACCCCAGGGCCGCCAACAGGATGAACAGATTGTTCTCGGCGATCCCAAGCTCCAGATGCTGCCCACCGGCATGACGCATCCACTTCTGGGCCGAGGCCACGTGCTCGGTCCGGAACACGTCGTCGCGTGCCGCCAGCGAAAAGATCCCCCGCTGGTTGACCCAGGCGCCCAGATTGGTCGAGACGGTCACGTCCGGCGAGGTCGTCACGATCCGCGAGGCCAGCGCCGAATTGCCCTTGGCCAGCTCGTTCAGCACACCGCCGAACGCGGCCTGGGTCGACATGGTCTTCTGCGCCCGGAAGCCGAGATGGTCCGGCACCTCGATCACATCCGATTTATGGATGCGGGAGCCGGGTGCGTTGAACTTGGCCCCCTGGACGTAGCCTTTCAGGGTCTCGGCCGGCAGGTCGCCATGTTTGAACGGCTCCCACTCGCCGCCCTCGGGCACGCCGACATCGGCGCGGAACCGCTCCATCTGCTCGGCTGTCATCAGGCCCGAGTGGTTGTCCTTGTGCCCGGCGAGCGGGGTACCGAACCCCTTGATCGTGTAGGCGATAAAGCATTTCGGCGTGTCGTCGGTCGCGGCATCGAACGCCTCGACCACCGCCTCCATATCGTGGCCGGCCAGATTGGTCATCAACCGGTGCAGATCCAGATCGTCATGGGCATCCAGGATCGCCTTGATCCCGGCAGTGCCGCCCAGTTCGGTCTTGACCCTGCTCCGCCAGATTCCCGGCTCACCGGACTGCGCCTTGAAGGTCAGCGCGGAGTAGAGGTCGTTCGGGCAATCGTCGATCCACTTCAACAGCGCATCGCCGCCCCGTTCCTGCTCAATCGCCTGAAGCCGCTTGCCGTATTTGAGCATCACGACATCCCAGCCGACCGTCCCGAAGAACTGCCGGATCTTCTGGAACAGGCCATCCGACACGACACCGTCGAGGCTCTGGCGGTTGTAGTCGATGATCCACCACAGATTCCGGACGTCGTGCTTCCAGCCTTCCAGCATCGCCTCGTAGATGTTGCCCTCGTCCAACTCGGCATCGCCCAGGACCGAGACCATCCGGCCCGGCCCCTTCGCGGTGATTTCCGGGTCCTGAACCAGATTGTGGAGGTGGACGTAGTCCTGGACCATCGAGGCGAACAGCGTCATCGCAACTCCGAGACCCACGGAACCGGTGGAGAAATCCACCTCGTCCGCATCCTTCGTACGGGACGGATAGGACTGCGCGCCGCCGAACGCCCGGAACCGCTCCAACGCGTCACGGGATTGGCGGCCCATCATGTACTGGATCGCGTGAAAGATCGGGCTGGCATGCGGCTTGACCGCGACCCGGTCCTGCGGACGCAGGGTGTGAAAATATAGCGCGGTCATCAGAGTCGAGACCGAGGCGGAGGAGGCCTGGTGTCCGCCGACCTTCAGGCCGTCCCGGCTGTCCCGAAGGTGGTTTGCATTGTGGATGGTCCACATCGCGAGCCAGAGAACCTTCCGCTCGAGCGCACGCAGCGCCTCGATACGGCCAATGTCGGTCTCTCCGGCCTTGCTGTCATCCAACGGCATCGCATCCTCCAAACACAGTTTTCCGCACAATAGTCGGACCCGCCCCGAAGTGCGAGAGGGCAGCGCGGATCGGGACTTAGTCAAAGTCCGCACGGAACGGTCGACGCAGCCCTGCGGTTGGTGACATTCTTGCCAACTCCAAAGCACGTCCGCGCGGACGTCTCACATATTCAGGGTCCTTCTTCCATGCCTCGCCCCGTCACATCGTACAGTCTGCTCCTCGGCCTTTTGGCAATTGCCGCGACCTGGGTTCGCAGCCCGGCACACGCCGAAATCTCGCAGGATCGAAAGGCCGAACTTCACGGGATCGCCGCATCCTGCGCCGCGTTCTATCAGGCGGCCTTCTTCGAACTCGACCTCCCGATCGAGGGCAACGAAGCGAAGCGCAAGAAATACGTCGCGGTGGTCGACGCACTGTCAGAGCAGCTGCTGGAGCCGAAGGACCGCAAACCCTGGTTCGAGGAACACGTCGTCCGGCGCAGCAGCACGGTGGTGACCCTGCTCCAGCTGCAACCCGAACACGCGGGGCCGAAGGTTCAGGAAAACCTCCCAAAGTGTGACGCCCTGCTTCCTGAAATGATGCAAGCGGCCGGGCTGGAGTAACGTATTTGGACCTTCTGGCCACCATCCTTCCGGATGCGATCTCGCCGCTCTGGGCTTTGATCCTTGTCTCGGTCAGCTTCGTGACCTCCCTGCTGACCGCCACGATGGGAATCGGCGGGGGGTTGATGCTGGTCGCGGTAATGGCCAGTGTCATGCCGCCCCTGGCGCTGATCCCGGTGCACGGGGTCGTGCAATTGGGCTCCAATGCCGGTCGTGCCTATCTGTTCCGCCAGCATGTCCGACGGGCCATTCTGGGATGGTTCGCGATCGGCGCCGTCGTCGGCGTTTCGATCGGCGGCATGCTCGCGGTGCAGATGCCGCGCGAAATCCTGCTGATCCTGATCGCAAGCTTCATTCTGTTCTCGACCTGGGCGCCGAAGCTGTCGACCCTGAAGGTACCGGACAGGGGCTTCTTGGCGGTCGGGATGGGAACCGCGTTCGTGACCATGTTCGTGGGCGCGACGGGCCCGTTCCTCGCACCGTTTGTTTCGCCCGAGAGGTTGGGCGACAAACAGGCAACCTTGGGCACTTTCGCCGCCTGCATGTGCCTCAAGCACACGCTGAAATCCATCACCTTCGCGGTGATCGGATTCGCGTTCCTGGAGTGGATGCCGCTTATTGTCGCGATGATCGTCACCGGCTTTCTCGGAACGCTGGTGGGTAAGGCGATCGTACTCCGCCTGCCCGAGAGGATGTTTCAGATCGGCTTCAAGATCGTGCTGACCCTGCTGGCGCTTCGGATGTTGTGGCAGGCGGCCGGGGTGTGGATGCAATAACTTGCTCTCCATGACGCGCCGCGCCAGGATGCCGCCAAGGTAAAAAAAGACCGAACTTGGGGAGGACCGCGGCATGTATGTCGTGACGGTGGAATTCGTGATCAAGCCGGAGCAGGTCGAGGCTTTTGCCCCGTTGATGGCCGCCAATGCGGCGGCGTCGGTGCGGGATGAGTCGGGATGCAGCCAGTTCGACGTGTGCTGGGATCCGGAGGGTAGGCCGGTCTGCTTCCTCTACGAGATCTACGACGACGCGACCGCCTTCCAGGCCCACCTCGCCTCCCCCCATTTCAAGGCCTTCGACGTCCAGGTCGCCCAGATGGTGGCGGAGAAGACCGTCCGGATCTGGACCCGCAAGGAGCACAACCGATGACCGCCGCCAATTCGGCCTTTCAGATTTCGGTTTTCCCGGGAGACGGCATCGGCGGGGAGGTCATCGACCCGACCGTCGAGGTTCTGAAGCTTCTGGAAAAACAGATCGGAGGCTTCTCCTTTCGGTTTGAGAGTGAGAAGGCCGGCGCCCAGCATTACAAAGATACCGGCACCGCTCTGCCCGATGATGCGATGAAGCGGGCCGAGAGTTCCGACGCCATATTGCTCGGCGCCATGGGGATGCCGTCAATCCGTTATCCGGATGGCCGTGAGATCGCGCCGCAGCTCGAGTTGCGGGAGAACCTGGAGCTGTTTGCCGGCGTTCGACCGGTGAAGACCCGCCCGGGCGCTCCCAACCCGCTGAGCGACCCGCGCGCCGCTAATCTCGACTTCGTTCTGATCCGGGAAAGCACCGAAGGCCTGTTCGCCAACCGGGGCCAGACCCGCTACGACGGACCCGCCGACCGACCGACCGCCGCGCACGACACCATGACGATCACCCGCGCAGGCTCGGAGCGGTTGTTCGACTTCTCCTTCAAACTGACTCAGAAGCGCAAGGCCAAAGGCCATCGCGGTCAGTTGATGTGCATCGACAAGGCCAATGTGATCGGGGGATTCTATTGGATGCGCGGAATATTCGATGAGATGTCCGCCCAGTATCCCGACGTCGAGCCCGCCCATATGTATGTCGACGCCTGCGCGCTGAACATGGTGCGGCGGCCTTGGGACTTCGACGTGATGGTCACCGAGAACATGTTCGGCGACATCCTGTCCGATCTGGCGGCGGGACTGATGGGCGGCATGGGCATGGCGCCGTCAGCCGATATCGGCACCCGCAACGCAGTTTTTCAGCCCTGTCACGGCAGCGCCCCGGACATCATGGGCCAAGGCCTCGCCAATCCTACGGCAACCTTGCTGTCGGCCGCGATGATGTTGGAATGGCTTGGCGACACGCACGGGATCTCCGAATGCAATCTGGCGGCCTCAATCCTTGACCACGCCGTAGATCTGGCGTTCGAAGACGGCAGCCTAATACCCACCGAATTCGGTGGGGCGGCAGGCACCAAAACGGTCACGGACGCCGTGGTGGCGCACCTGGGCGACGGCAGCGCGCGCAAGCGGGCCGAATCTTCGGCGTGATCCGGCACCGCCTGCCGAACTGAATGAGATGCGCAGACGAGGCCCTGCCATCCCTTTGGCATTCATGAAACTGTCGGTTTTGAATGGTTGATCCTCTAGGGGTAGTATAGTCTATAAGTTGCTAATTAACGTTGTCTGGGAAAGCGCCCCGGGCGCGCCAAACATCGGGACTTTGCTCTTGAGTGATCAGCCTTTACCGCTCTCCTACGCGACGCTGCAAGAGACGGCGCGTCAGGATCAGTCCGAGACTCAGGCCGAGTCCGAACGGGACCGGCGACAGCATCACCGCCGGTCGACCCATCGGTCATGGGTCGAGGTTGACGGTGAAGCGTATTGGGTTGTCGATATCTCGCTCGGAGGCTTGCGGTTCGAGGCCCCGCACGACCATGAGCATATGGGCGCCGAAATTGCTGGTGTTCTGGTCTACCAGGACGATCGGAGCATGACCCGGATGCCATTCCGCGCCGAGGTCGTTCGGGTGGACCCGAGCGGAGGAACCGTCGGGGCAACCTTCCGAAACCTGCCGGATGCCCAGATTGATGATCTTCTGGTGATCCTGTCGTCGGTCGAGCGCGCTTTCAACGAGGCCCGAAGCCTCCAACAGCGGGAACAGGACCGGCGGGAGCGCATCGCCAAGTTGACGAAATGGCTTGCGATCCTGACCCTCTTAGGCATGGCCGGTATCGCCGGCTACATGGTGGCCGTCGGCGCCTAGAACGGCTCGCCCCGCTCAGACCTCCAGAATAATCGTTACCGTTACATTGTTTTCATTGCGTCCGGTGACCTGTGACTCGACAACTGACGGCGAGAAGGAGCCGCCGTCATGGGAAGCACCGATTTCGCGGAACTCGCGCTGATGATCCCGCCCTTGGCTTTGTTCGTCATGGCGATGGTGGGCTCGCCGGGCCCTGCGAACATCGCCCTGATGGGAGCGGGTGCTGCCGCAGGCGTCCGTGGGGCCTTACCGTTCTTCGCGGGCGTTCTGAGCGGCTTCCTGCTGCTCGCCGTGGTTCTGGCCTTCGGACTGTCGGAGATCTTGACCCGCTATCCGCTGCTGGCTCAGGCCCTGACCCTGATCGGCACGGCCTATCTCGGCTGGCTCGCCTACAAACTCTGGACGGCGCGGCCGGCGGTGGCGTCGGAGAAAACCGAGGTGCCGGGCTTCCTGGCAGGCCTGCCGGTACACCCGCTGAACCCGAAGGCCTGGGCGATGCTGGTCGCAGCCCTCTCCCGCTTCGTCGAACCCGGCCCGGACGCAACCGCTCAGGCCCTGCTTGTCATCGCGGGGTTCGTGGTTTTCGGAGCGCCGCTCAACATGGTCTGGTGCGCCGGTGGGGCGATGCTCTCCCGCGTGCTCGCCGACAAAAAGCGCGCCGTGCTTCTGAACCGATCCCTCGCGGTCCTGCTGGTGATCAGCGTCGGCTGGTCTCTGCTCCGCTGAAGCTGGCCAGCCCGGAGCCGCTGGAACCAATACCTTCGTTTCTGAAAAATGGTGGGCCCGGAGGGACTCGAACCCCCGACAACACCGTTATGAGCGGCGCGTTCTAACCGCTGAACTACGGGCCCACGGCACTCAACGCAGACCCGTTATTGGGCCCGGCGCAGGATGCAGCGTCTATCTGTCGGTGGATCGGAGACGTCCAACCCAAACCATCCCCTGACTTATCGGCGAGAGCCCCTGTTCGTCAAGCACGGGACCCGCGTCGCAGAACGCTTCGAGTGCCAATGCAGAACCCAGAGGGTCTTTCAGCCATGAAAATGCCCCGGCCTTCCAGCCGGGGCGAAATCGATGCCGTTCCGAGGCGCAAGATCAGTAGTCCAGGAAGCTCCGCAGCTTGCGGGACCGGGACGGGTGTTTCAGCTTCCGCAAGGCCTTCGCCTCAATCTGACGGATCCGCTCCCGGGTTACGCTGAACTGCTGTCCGACTTCTTCCAAAGTGTGATCGGTGTTCATGCCGATCCCGAACCGCATCCGCAGAACCCGCTCTTCACGCGGTGTGAGGCTGGCGAGCACCCGGGTGGTGGTCTCGCGCAGATTGGCCTGAATGGCGGCATCCAGAGGCTGAATGGCGTTCTTGTCCTCGATGAAGTCGCCGAGATGACTGTCTTCCTCGTCCCCGATCGGGGTCTCGAGGCTAATCGGCTCCTTGGCGATCTTCAGAACTTTGCGGACCTTCTCCAGCGGCATCACCAGCTTCTCGGCCAGCTCTTCCGGGGTCGGCTCACGACCGATCTCGTGCAGCATCTGCCGGGAGGTGCGGACCAGCTTGTTGATGGTCTCGATCATGTGCACCGGGATACGAATGGTGCGGGCCTGATCGGCGATCGAACGGGTGATCGCCTGCCGGATCCACCAGGTGGCATAGGTCGAGAATTTATAGCCGCGGCGGTACTCGAATTTATCAACCGCCTTCATCAGGCCGATATTGCCTTCCTGGATCAGATCCAGGAACTGCAGGCCGCGGTTCGTGTACTTCTTAGCAATCGAGATCACCAGACGCAGATTGGCCTCGACCATTTCCTTCTTGGCCCGGCCGGCTTCCCGCTCACCCTTCTGCACGGTCTGGACGATCCGGCGGAACTCGCTGATCGGCAGGCCAGCATCGGATGAGATCACGCCCAGCTGATCCCGTGCGTCGGCGATCATTCCGCCTTGGTTGGTGATCAGTTTTTCCCATTTGGCGTTCTTGGCGGACACCCGCTCGGCCCATTCGGGCTCCAGCTCGTTGCCGAAATGCTCGGCCAGGAAGTCTTCCCGCTTCACGCCGCACTTATCGGCGCTCTTCCAGAGCATCATGTCGACCTGGGTCAAGCGCCGGTTCAAGCCGTACAGCTGCTCGACCAACACCTCGATGCGGCCATTGTTCAGCCGCACGCTCTCCATGCTCTCGATCAGCTCGCCCTTGAGCTTCTCGTACTTGCGCTCGGTGGTGCGCGCCAGCTCCTCGCCTTCGGTCAATTTCTTGATCCGGCGGTTCTGCATCTTGGCGAGCTTGCCGTAGGTATCGGCGATATTATCGAAGGTCTCGAGCACTTGCGGCAACAGCTGCGCTTCCATCGCGGACAGCGACAGGCTGTTCTCCTCGTCATCCTCGTCGTCGTCGGACTCGGCCTCCGGCTTGGCGGCTTCGCCGCCGGAGGTGCCGTCGGCGGACGCAGCCTTCTTGTTGTCATTACCGGCACCGTCGACGGCGGTTCCGCCCTCGGTCGATCCGTCGGCATCGTCATCGGTCGCGGCCGCAGGGTCCGGGGCATTCTCGGCCCCATAGGTCGCTTCCAGGTCGATCACGTCGCGCAGGAGGATCTGGCCCTCTTTCAGCTGATCACGCCATTGGACCAGCGCCTTCATGGTCAGCGGGCTTTCGCAGATCCCGCCGATCATCATCTCGCGGCCGGCTTCGATCCGCTTGGCGATCGCGATCTCGCCCTCGCGCGACAGCAGCTCGACCGAGCCCATCTCGCGGAGATACATCCGGACCGGATCGTCGGTTCGGCCGACATCGTCATCGGAGACGTTACCTGCGACAGGGCCTTCGGCCTCTTCCTTCTCTTGACCGGCGTCGCTGTCGTCCTCGTTCTCGACCACGTTCACGCCCATCTCGTTCAGGGCGGACATGATGTCCTCGATCTGCTCAGACGACATTTCCTCGGACGGCAGAGCGGCATTAACCTCGTCATAGGTCAGGTAGCCTCGCTCCTTCCCCTTTTTGATGAGGTTCTTGACCGCCTGATTGATGTTGTCCATCAACGGGCCGTCTGCGGCCTTCTCGGTTTCGGGGGTCTCTTCCTCGTCGGTGGTGGTTTTTGCCGCCGCTGCTTTCGTCGCCATGCGTCCTCACACTTCCAAACGTCTCAAGGGTCGGCCCTCACCGAAACGGAAAGATCGGCCCTGATCCGACGGGTTGCGCGGCCGCCAATTGGGTCCGCGCGTCACAAATAGCTTCTTAATGCATCATCGAAGGGTCAACAGAACTATCAAACCTGAGCCCACCCGACAAAGCCTTTTCGCCGCCAGTAGGGTACAGGCGGACTTCCGGTATCATGTCGTATCGCCACAGTCGACAACAGATGGGGCGTCCGACGCAGGAATCAATGCGTGGACTGCGTCGTCAACGACCATGGTCCTTCGGCCCAGGGATCACTGTTTTCATCATCCGCGCCGGAGGCCAGCAACTCGCGCTCGGCCCGAAGTCTTTGGAGTTTTTCGAAACCGGCTTCGGTGGCCGCCTCCTCGCTCACCCGCAGCACTTCAATCTGCTGTTCCACGTCGCGCAACCGATACGGCCTGAGCAAATGGCCCAATCCGCGTGCCGCTTCAGCCAGATTTGCCGCGTGCTTCGCGAACACATAACTGCGTTCAAGCTTCTGGTTCTCCAGATACTCGATCATCTCGTCCTGATCCCGCGCGCGAAGCTCCGCGAACAGGGCTGTTTGATCCAGATCCGGATTGCCCGAAAAGATGTCCACCAGGAGGCGACGGAACGCATCGAAATCATCATTTTGAAACTCGATGGCCCCGATCATTTCGTGGAATCGGTCCATCGTTCCCGGATGACGCAGGATTGTCAGCAACACAATCTCCTCGGTGCGCCGAATACCTTCATCCATCGAGGAGGAGTCAGGCGTGGCGTTCTCTCCCAGCCATCTGGGGGGCGTCTTGCCGTATTTCTGATCATAACGGCCGCGCTTGTAGCCAGTCCGCATTCCATTGAAGAAGGGCTTGCCACCGCCGCCGCCCATGTCCCTGTCGCCCGGACGCCGGGTCTCGCTGATCAGCCGCTCAATCTCATCCTCATAGGTCTGCTGAACGGTCCGGTCGCCGATTTCCCGCACCAGGGATCGGGCGCGGGCGAAGAAATCGGCGCGCCGCTCCGGGGTGTCGATCGGCAGGGCGTCGCGTTCGCTCTCCCACAGGAATTTCGCCATCGGCCGGGCCGCATCCATCCGCTCCCGGAATCCCTTGGCGCCGTCGGCCTTGACCACGTCATCCGGGTCCTTGCCCTCCGGAAGGGTCATAAAGCGCAGCGAATGCCCGGGCTTCAGCATCGGCAATGCCCGATCGGCGGCCCGACGCGCCGCCTTCTGGCCCGCCGCATCCCCGTCGAAGCACACAACCGGCTCGGGTGTCAGACGCCACAACTCGGCGATCTGGTCCTCGGTCAGCGCAGTGCCCAGCGGAGCGACCGCTGGCACGCCCGCCTGGGCCAGCGCGATCACATCCATGTACCCCTCGGCCACCGCCAGCTCGCCGGTCTTGTGGGCCACCTCCCGCGCCTGGGCCAGGCCGTAGAGCACCCGGCCCTTGTGGAACAGCGGCGTGTCGGGCGAGTTCAGGTATTTCGGCTGCCCGTCTCCCAAGACCCGGCCGCCAAAGGCGATCACGCCGCCGCGCCGGTCGGTGATCGGGAACAGCACCCGGCCGCGCATCCAGTCGGTCACACCGCCGTCGTCGAATTTGCGGATAAGCCCGGCTTCCAGCAGCACGTCCTGATCGACGCCCTCGGCCTTCATGGCGCGGGTCAACGCGCCCTTGTCGTCGGGCGCCCAGCCGAGCCGAAATTTCGAAATCGTCTGCTGGGTCAGTCCGCGTTCGGCCAGGTAGCGTTTGGCACCGTCGCCGGAGGACGAGCTGAGCTGGCGCTCATACCATTTGCAGGCCAGATCGACGACCTCTTGCAGGGTCCGCCGACGTTCCGCCCGCTGGGCATCCTCGGGGCTTTCCTTGGGG
>CALAHL010000328.1 GCA_937891725.1 uncultured Rhodospirillaceae bacterium
CATAAAACACTTAAACACACGTTATTCAAGTCTCAAAACGCCCGTTCCCGGAGGTCGATCATGACGATAACCCTCACCCCTGGCGAGGCGACGCTGGAGGTTCTGGAGACCCTCTGGCGGAGCGAGGCTCCCGCGAAACTGGACCTGTCCGCGCGGCCGAAGGTGGAGGCAGCCGCCGAGCTGGTGCGGAAGGCCAGCGCCGGGGACGCGGCGGTCTATGGCGTGAACACCGGGTTCGGCAAATTGGCCGCCGTCAAGATCGCCAGCAAGGACACGACAACGCTGCAGCGGAATCTGATCCTCAGCCATTGCTGCGGTGTCGGGCAGCCCCTGGATGCAGCGATGACACGGCTGATGATGGCCCTGAAGCTGCTGTCGCTCGGGCGCGGTGCGTCGGGCGTGGCGTGGACGACGGTCACCCAGATCGAAGCGATGCTCGAGGCCGGTGTGATCCCGGTCATCCCGGAACAGGGGTCCGTCGGCGCGTCCGGCGACCTGGCCCCCCTCGCCCATATGGCGGCCACCATGATCGGAGAAGGCGAGGCGATCTACCAGGGCGCGCGTCTGCCGTCGGGTGAGGCGCTGACGCGCGCCGGGCTCTCGCCGATCGTGTTGGGTCCGAAAGAGGGTCTGGCCCTGATCAACGGGACCCAGTTCTCAACGGCGGCAGCCCTGATCGGGCTCTTCAACGCGTGGCGCAATGCACAGGCGGCGATCGTGACCTGCGCCCTGTCGACCGACGCCATCATGGGCTCGACCGCCCCTCTGGTGGATGCGATCCACACCCTGCGGGGCCATGCGGGCCAGATCGACGTGGCGCGGGCGCAATCCTTCCTGATGGCCGGAAGCGAGATCCGTGAGAGCCATCGCGACGGCGACACACGGGTTCAGGATCCCTACTGCATCCGCTGTCAGGCCCAGGTCACCGGCGCGGCGATCGACCTGCTGCGCTTCGCCGGTCGTACCCTGGAGATCGAGGCCAATGCGGTGACGGACAACCCTCTGGTCCTGGTCGAGGAAGGCCTGATCGTCTCGGGTGGCAATTTCCATGCGGAACCGGTGGGGTTCGCCGCCGATCAGATCGCGGTCGCCACAGCCGAGATCGGCGCGATCGCACAGCGCCGGGTGGCGCTGATGGTCGACCCCACGCTCAGCTTCGATCTGCCGCCGTTCCTGACGCCGGACCCGGGGCTGAACTCCGGGCTGATGATCGCCGAGGTCACCACGGCGGCTCTGATGAGCGAGAACAAGCATCTCGCCAATCCCTGCACCACGGACTCAACCCCGACCTCCGCCAATCAGGAGGATCATGTCAGCATGGCCGCGCACGCCGCGATGCGCCTGCGGCGGATGAACGCGAACCTGAACGTGATCCTGGGGGTGGAGGCGATGTGTGCCGCGCAAGGCATCGAGTTCCGCGCGCCGCTGCGCACCAGCCCGGCGCTGATCCAGGTGATGGCCGCCATTCGCGACCGGATCGCGACGGTCACGACCGACCGTTTCATGGCGCCGGATATGGAAGCCTCCGCGACGATGATCGCCGACGGCAGCCTCACGGCAGACCTGTCCCTTCCGACCTTGAGAGGTGTCCAATGACCAGCGCCCGCCACAACACCCGCGACATCTACCCGGCGACCGGGCCCGAGATCACCGCCAAGAGCTGGCTGACCGAAGCGCCGATGCGGATGCTGATGAACAACCTGCATCCGGATGTGGCTGAGAACCCGCACGAACTGGTGGTTTACGGCGGGATCGGCCGGGCCGCGCGGACCTGGGCGGATTTCGACCAGATCGTCGCCAGCCTGAAGACGCTCGAGGACGACGAGACCCTGCTGGTGCAATCGGGCAAGCCGGTCGGGGTGTTCCGCACCCATGCCGACGCGCCGCGCGTCCTGATCGCGAACTCGAACCTGGTCCCGCACTGGGCCACCTGGGACCATTTCAACGAGCTCGATAAGAAGGGCCTCGCCATGTACGGCCAGATGACGGCCGGATCCTGGATCTATATCGGCAGCCAAGGGATCGTACAGGGCACCTACGAGACCTTTGTCGAGGCCGGGAGGCAGCATTATGACGGCAACCTGACCGGCCGCTGGATTTTGACGGGCGGCCTCGGAGGCATGGGTGGTGCGCAGCCGCTGGCGGCGGTGATGGCGGGCGCCTGCTGTCTGGCCGTCGAATGCGACGAGACCCGCGCCGACTTTCGCCTCCGCACCCGCTATGTGGACGAGAAGACCCGGTCGCTGGACGAGGCGCTTGAGATGATCGCGCGCTGGACAAAGGCCGGCGAGGCGAAGTCCGTGGCGCTTATTGCCAACGCGGCGGATGTTTTCCCGGAACTGGTGGCGCGCGGCGTCCACCCGGACATCGTCACCGACCAGACCAGCGCCCACGATCCGATCCACGGCTACCTGCCCCAGGGCTGGAGCGTGGCCGACTGGCGCGCCAAACAGGAGAGCGATCCCAAAGCGGTGGAACGCGCGGCCCGTGCCTCGATGAAGGTGCATGTGAAGGCGATGGTCGACTTCTGGAACGCCGGAGTTCCGACGCTGGATTACGGCAACAACATCCGGCAGGTCGCGCTGGAGGAAGGGCTGGAGAACGCCTTCGCTTTCCCCGGCTTCGTGCCCGCCTATATCCGTCCGCTGTTCTGCCGGGGCATCGGTCCGTTCCGCTGGTGCGCGCTGTCTGGCGATCCGGAGGACATCTACAAGACCGACGCCAAGGTGAAGGAACTGGTCGATGATCCGCATCTGCACAAATGGCTCGACATGGCGCGGGAGCGGATCAGCTTTCAAGGGCTCCCCGCCCGGATCTGCTGGGTCGGCCTGGGCGTGCGGGACAAGTTGGGCCTCGCCTTCAACGAGATGGTGCGGACGGGGGAGTTGAAGGCGCCGGTGGTGATCGGGCGCGATCATCTGGACAGCGGCTCAGTCGCAAGCCCGAACCGCGAGACGGAATCCATGAAGGACGGCAGCGACGCGGTCTCCGACTGGCCGCTGCTGAATGCCCTGCTGAACACCGCGTCAGGGGCAACCTGGGTCAGCCTGCACCATGGCGGCGGCGTCGGCATGGGGTTCAGCCAGCATGCCGGCATGGTGATCTGCTGCGACGGAACCGAAGCCGCCGACAAGCGGATCGCACGGGTTCTCTGGAACGATCCGGCCACCGGTGTGATGCGTCACGCGGATGCCGGTTATGAGACCGCGATCGCCTGCGCTCGGGAGAACCAGCTCAATCTCCCGGGTATTCTCTGAGCCCGGGGGCTTCCCCGTCAGCGTTTGGGAACCGCCTCCCGGGCGGTGGCGATCGCCCGGGACAGGGTTTCCCTGTCGCCGATCTGATTCGCGAGGACCAGAATCAGCCGGGCGTTCAGCGCGTCGCTCTCGTCCTTGCTCAGGCCCTCATGGGCGGCCAGCAGCTCGGCGTAGAAGTCGTCCGGGCCGGCGATGTTCGGGGTCAGGATCAGCTCCGTCATGATCAGGCCTTTCCGATAGCGCGGCGGAGGGCGGCTTCGACCGCGCCCGCGTCAAATTCGGCCCAGCGCGCCGCCACATGCTGGTCGGGGCGAATAAGATAGACGGCGGTCGGCGCGTCAGCGAGATAGCGCTCGGCGATCGGTCCGTCCGCCGGGAGGCTCAACCGGCTCACGGTGATCCCATCAATGGTGAGTTCGTCCGGCGCGTCCGCATCGATGGTCAGCAATGTGAAACCGTCGCCCAATGCCCCCAGCAGAAAGCCGTCGCCGAACGGCGCATCCGGACAAGGGCTGCCGACCCGGCTGCGCGCTGGCCCTCCCGGCAGGGCGTCCGGGCCGTTCAGCGGCGAGCCATCGTAGATGCACGGAACCGACAGGCGGCCCGAATTCACCAGCGGGCGGGCGAAGGCGTGATGCTCGCTGAGATTCAGCACGGCATCCCGGAAGATCTGGCTGATCTCCGATTTCGGCGTGATGAAATCGGTCGAGCGGGTTGAGTTCAGCACGTTCTCGTCGGCGCCCTGCACCCGCTCGCTCGAATAGCTGTCGAGCAGGCTGTCGGGTGCCAGGCCCCGGAGCACGAGATCCAGCTTCCAGGCCAGATTGTCGACGTCCTGGATGCCGGAGTTGGCTCCCCGCGCGCCGAAGGGCGAGACCTGATGGGCGGAATCTCCCGCGAACAGGACACGGCCATGCCGGAAGGCCCGCATCCGGCGGCACTGGAAGGTGTAGATCGACGACCAGACCAGTTCGTACTCGACGTCCGGGCCCAGCATTTCGGAGACCCGGGCGCGCACCTTTTCCGCGCGCAGTTCCTCCTTGCGGTCGACATTCCAGCCGATCTGGAAATCGATGCGCCAGACATCGTCCGGTTGCTTATGCAGCAGGGCCGAGGCCCCCGATTTGAACGGCGGATCGAACCAGAACCAGCGCTCGGTCGGGAACCCGGCCTTCATGCGGACATCGGCGATCAGGAAGCTGTCCTCGAACACCCGGCCTTCGAAATCCAGACCCATCGCCGTCCGCACGGGCGAATTCGCGCCGTCGCAGGCCACGACCCAGTCGGATTCGATACTGTATGGCCCCTCAGGCGTTTCAACCTGCACGGTGGCCCCGTCATCGCGAACATCGAGTCCGGCGACACGGTTGCGGCCGCGGATCTCGATCGGCGCCCCCTGCGCCTGTGCCGCGCGGATACGGTCGACCAGGAATTTCTCGAAATAGGGCTGCTGCAGGTTGATGAAGGCCGGGAACTTGTGGCCCTGTTCGGCCAGCAGATTGAACTCGAACACCTTGCGGTCCTGGTGAAACACCTTGCCCAGGTTCCACACCACGCCCTTGTCCACCAGCGCCTCGCCACACCCCATCCGGTCGGCGATCTCCAGTGTCCGTTTGGCGATGCAGATCGCCCGGCTGCCCATGCCGATGCCCTCGTGATCGTCCAGCACCAGCGTGGGCACGCCCTTCAGGCCCAGATCAAGGGCGGTGGCCATGCCGACCGGCCCGCCGCCGACGATCACCACCGGATGCCGCGCCGGATCGTTACGATCCTGATCCGACGCCCGTGCATAGGGGTACGCTCGAAAGGCAAGCGTGTACCGGTCGGCCCACATCCGCCCGCTCCCCGATGCGGTCAGCCTTGCAGTGCGTCCCACATGTCCAGATCGCGCTGGGCGGTCCAGATGCGCGGGGTGTCGATGCCGCGCGCCTCGTCAAAGGCGCGTGCGACGTTGAACGGCAGGCAGTGTTCGTAGATCGGCACGTCCTTGAACTTGGGATCGCAGGCCTCGCGCACCGCGTCCCAGGCATCCTTCAGAGTGCCACCTCTGGCGGCGATCCGTTGGGCGGCCAGATAGGTGCTGTCGACGTAATCGCGGGTGAACTCAAGGGCTGCGTCGACCATATCGGCGCCGACCAGGGCATCACCGCGTCCCGGTGCGATCGATTGCGGATTGTAAGACTTCACAGCGGACAGAGTGTTGCCCCAGTCGCCGAAATGGCCGTCGCCGCAGTAGACTCCGGCTTTGTATTCCACGATATCGCCGGTGAACATAACCTGTTCGTCCGGCACCCAGACGACCGCGTCGCCGGCGGTGTGGGCGCGGCCGACCTGTCTGATCTCGACCTTGCGATTGCCGAGATAGACGGTCATCGACCCGGTAAATGTGGTGGTCGGCCAGGTCAGGCCGGGAATGCTCTCATGCCCCTGGAACAGGCGTGGGAACCGCTGGAACTCGCTGTCCCAATCCTCCTGGCCGCGCTCG
>CALAHL010000329.1 GCA_937891725.1 uncultured Rhodospirillaceae bacterium
CGGACCAAGGTCCACGAGATTGCAAGTCTCCGCCTAGAAGTCCTAGAGGAACCGGTACCCAGTCTGCTGATTTCCAACGTACCTCTTTGTCGAGACATATATTTTCAAAGAAATAGCATAAATAAAAAACACATACGTGGCTATGTTTTTTAATAGTCACCACGTAAGGCGATTTTATCTTCTGATCGGAGAGGGGGGCTTTTCGCTTTTGATCGCAGCGGCGCGAGCAGATTAACACGCAAAGCGAAGCGTCAGGCGCGCATCCAGCTTCGCGCTTCACCATCGTAGAGCGGACCGGGATTTCCATGGACCGTCGTCCGCCACATCCGCCGCTGCTCGTGTGCGCCGTCGTACCAGGTGGCGGCGTGGATCATCGATCGGTTGTCGTAGATCACCAGGTCGCCTGCATCCCAATCATGGGCATAGGTGAATTCGGGCCGGGTGTAGTGGGTCATCAACTCATACAGCAGCTTGGCGCCGGCCCCATCGACGCCAGGTTCCATCCCGAACAGCGGGCCGTCGACCCAGTCCATCTGACCGGCCTCGCAGAGATAAAGGGCTTTTCGACCCGTCACCGGATGGGTCCGGACGACGGGTTGGCGTTGCGCCCGCTCATGCGGTTCCAGCGCGCGGACCGGCTCGCCCGCCCGGACGGCGAATTCCGAACGTCCGGTCTTGAGGCGGACGTGCAGGCCGTCCAGGTCGGCGATCCGGGACTGCATCGCAGCGTCCAGCGCGTCGTAGGCCGCGATCCCGTCGGCGTAGAGCGTTTGGCCCTGACCTTTGGGACAGGGCTGCTCGGCATAGAACAGGGAAATGTCCGGCGGCGGCCGGCGATAGCTCTGATCGGTGTGCCAGCCTCGGCGGTGTGGAAACTGGACCGGCAGCGAGCCGTCCGGGTTCAGCGGAGGGTTCGGGCGGTCGGGGACATTTTTGGTCACAGGGGGAATGTTGGAGACCACCAGAATCTCCGGTACCTCCGGATGGATGTCGCTGACCGGGGTCAGGGTCTGGCGATAATCCTCGACCTCCGGGCCGAACAGACGGCTGAGCCGCACCAGCAGATCCGGATGCTCGGTGATCGCGTGCATGCCCTTGAGCAGCAGGAAACCGTTGACGTCGTAGAAGGCCGACAGCAGCGCGTCCGGTGCCGCTTCCGCGGCCGAGATGGCGGCCTCCGTGCGCTCGGGCGCATCGACGCCGGCGGCGATCTCGATCACCCCGCCGAAGCGCGCATCGGGAAGGGGGCGGATGGAAAAGCCGGGCTCGGTGGCAGTCATGGCAGGTCTCCCTTCAGGCAGCCTCATCTG
>CALAHL010000330.1 GCA_937891725.1 uncultured Rhodospirillaceae bacterium
CCGTGACGGCACCCTTGCGGCCCTTGATCTCGACCGGAACGATTTCCTTGGCGAGCCGGCCACGCTCCATCGCCACCTTGCATTTCTGCTGGCTGCGATAGGCGAAGGCGTCCTGATCGGCACGGAGAATCTGATACTTCTCGGCAACGTTCTCGCCGGTTTCCGGCATGCTGTCGGTGCCGTACATGCGCTCCATTTCCGGGTTGATGAAGCGCCAGCCGATGGTGGTGTCGAACACTTCGGCGGTGCGGGCGAACGCGGTGCCGGCCTTGGCCATCACGAACGGCGCGCGGGTCATGCTTTCGGAACCGCCGGCGATCATCAGCGCGCCCTCGCCGGACTTGATGGCGCGGGCGGCGTCGGTCACCGCCTCCATGCCGGAGGCGCACAGCCGGTTCACGGTGCAGCCCGGAATGCTCGACGGCAGGCCCGCCAGCAACAGCGCCATGCGGGCAACGTTGCGGTTGTCCTCCCCCGCCTGATTGACGCATCCGTAATAGACGTCCTCGACCTGCTCCCAATCGACCGAACCGTTGCGCGCCATCAGGGCTTTCAACGGGTGCGCCGCAAGATCGTCGGCCCGCACCTGCGCCAAAGCACCGCCATAGCGGCCGATGGGCGTACGTACCGCGTCACAGATGAAAGCTTCGGTCATCGCTGGATCCTCCGGAGGGTCTTCATTTTTCTGGCAGGCTGGAACGGAATGAGGTCGGACGGTGCCACGACGCGCCGAGCCTGGTCAATTCACCGGCGGCGGTTTGCGCGCGCCGACCGTCTCCATGAGACCGGCCCCGAGGATCAGGGCGCAGCCAAGAGCCTCCCGCAGACCGAAGGCCTCATCGGTCAGGAACGCCGCCGATACAGCCGCCGCCAGCACCTCAAGCAACATCAGCAGCCCGAGCCGCCCCGGGTCGATATTCGCCGATCCCCAAAGCAGCCCGAAGGTGGTGGGTACCAGCCAGAGCAGACTCACCGCCGCGATCAGGCCCGTACCTGCAAGCGTCGGGACCGCCACAGCGCCCTCAAGACCGAAGGCGAGCACTAGCGCCAACACGGCGGATGCCGCAAAGGCAAGTCCGGTATAGGCCACCCCGTCCACCCTGCCCCGGCGCGCAACCGTCGCCGACAGCGCAAACAGAAGCCCCGAGCCGAGGCCGAGCCAGTCTCCCGCCCCGTCCGGCAACGGAATGCCGTCCCCGCCCAGCAGAATTGCCGCACCAATCAGCCCGACCGGAAGCGCGATCAGACGCCGCGCACCGATCGCTTCTGCCAGCACCCACCACCCCAATACGGTCCCCCAGACCGGGGCGAGATAGAACAGCAGAGTGACCCGCACCACCTCGCCCTCCAGCAAGGCCAGGTTCCAACTGAGGATGGTGGCGCCGAACAGAAGGGCTGCCGCCGGGAGCCACGCACCCGCCGCACGCACCGCCCGCCTGCGCCGCCACACCAAGGGCGCGCAACCGACCGTCGCAGCCGCATAGAGCCAGAAGTTCACCGACAACGGATCCAGCCCGCCGCCCTCCACCCAGCGCAACGGCAACCACCACAAGCCCCAGAACACCGAAGCGACAGCAACAACGACGGCGACGGGCGCGACTGACGCGCCGGATTTATACGGTTCTCGAGCCATGGCGCGGACTTACCGCATCGGCGCCAGCTTGTCGAAGGAAGGGATTCTTCTCCAAGACCTTGTGTACGATCGCCGCATTCGGCCATACTCGCGGCCGAACGAAGCGCTGGGATCAACCCGGCCTTAGGGAGAGAAACCGCTTCGGCCCAAATGGCCGGAGACGCATCAAGGAGGATTTTCATGTCATTCATGAGCACGCGCTTTGCAGGCGCGGTTGCGGGCCTGTCCGCCATTGCCATCGCCGGCGCCGCCTCGGCCGAGGTCGATCTGCCGAACAACCTCGCCTGGACCGCCTACGACACCGGTTCTTCCGGGCACGCGCAGTCGGTCGCGATCGGCAAGGCGTTCAAGGAGAAATACGGGGTCAACCTGCGGGTCCTGCCAGGTAAGAACGACGTCTCCCGTCTCCGCCCTCTGCAGCAGAAAAAGGTCGACGCGGTCGCCAATGGCGTCGGGACCTATTTCTCGCAGGAAGGCGTGTTCGATTTCGCCAGCGCCGATTGGGGCCCGCAGGAAGTGCGCGTCATCATGTCCTCGACCGGCAGTGCCGGTCTGATGGTGGGTGTGGTCGACGATGTCGACGTCAAGACCTACGCCGATCTGAAGGGCAAACGGGTCGCCTGGGTCAAAAGCGCCTCCGCCCTGAACCATAACGTGACCGCCTTCCTGGCATTCGCGGATCTGACCTGGGACGATGTCGAGAAGGTCGAGTTCGCTGGCTTCGGTGCATCGTGGGAGGGCATGACCAACGATCAGGTCGATGCCGCGTTCGCGATCACGGTTTCGGGTTCAACCAAGGCTGTCGCCTCCAGCCCGCGCGGGCTGATCTGGCCGCCGCTGCCACATGACGACACCGCCGGTTGGGAACGCCTGAAGGCCGTCGCTCCGTACTTCAACAAGCAGAACGTCGCCGCCGGCACCAATGTCTCGAAGGACGCACCGGTCCAGGGTGCGGTCTACCCCTACCCGATCCTGACCATGCGGGCCGATGCAGACGACAAGCTGGCCTACAACACGACCAAGGCGATGGTCGAATCGTTCGACAACTATAAGGACGGTGCGCCGGGCGCCGCCGGTTGGGCGATGGCGAATCAGGCTTTTGAATGGGCGGTGCCGTACCACGATGGCGCGATCGACTATTTCAAGGAAATCGGTGTCTGGACCGATGCCATGCAGGCGCACAACGATGCCTTGGTGGACCGGCAAGGCGTGCTGAAGACGGCCTGGGAAGCCTACAAGGTCGTCGCACCGTCGGATGACGACGCGTTCAAGACCGGTTGGATGGCGGCACGCGCCGTGGCCCTGACCGCCGCCGGGATGCCGGTGGTCTTCTGATCGCGACGACTTCAGACCGAAACCCTTGAAAAGGAGGCTTGGCCATGGCCGGGCCCGCCGAGGGGGCAGATAACGCGGTGGGGGAAATTTCCCGTCACCGCGTTTTGCCGCCCTATTTGCACTATCTGGTCACCGGCATGGCAGCACTCGCAGTGCTGCTGTCGATCTATCAGATCTTCAATCTCGGTCGATACATCGGCTATGTGATGCTCGACCTCGCCTATCTGGATCTCTTGGTGGCGTTGCTGCTGCCGATCGTGTTCCTGATTTTCCCGATGCGGGCCGCCGACAAGGACTTGCCTCGACCGCCGGTCTACGATCTGGCGCTGGCGATCCTCTCCTTCGCGCTGGGCTGCTACTTCGCCTGGTTCGCGACCGATGCGGTCGAGCAGGGCTGGGAGTATTTCGCACCCGCCCAAGCCCAATACGCGTCCTGGATCCTGTGGGCAGTCTTGCTCGAAGCGGTCCGGCGCGCCGGCGGCATGGCCTTGACGGTCATCGTCCTGGTGTTCTCGGTCTATCCGACGTTCGCGGAATCCATGCCCAGCTTCCTGTCCGGCGCGCAACAGAATTTCTACGACGCGGGGCAGTATTACGGTTTCTCCTCGGAGGCGATCTTCGGGATTCCGATGCGGGCCTTCGGCAAGCTGGTGATCGGCTTCGTGCTATTCGGCATCGCCTTGCAGCACACCGGCGCCGGACGCTTTTTCATCGATTTCGCCTTCGCTCTGTTGGGCCATGTGCGGGGCGGCGGGGCCAAGGTGGCGATCTTCTCCTCGGGCCTGCTGGGCTCGATGAGCGGCTCGGTGATCACAAACGTTCTGACAACCGGCCGGCTGACCATTCCGGCCATGCGCCGGACCGGGTTCGGCCGGGAGACGGCGGGTGCGGTGGAAGCCTGTGCCTCGACAGGGGGTGTCTTGATGCCGCCGGTCATGGGGGCGACCGCCTTCGTTATGGCGACCTTCCTCGAGGTGCAGTATGTCGAGGTCGCGGTCGCGGCGATCATCCCATCGGTTTTGTATTATCTCGGCCTGTTCCTGCAGATCGACGCCTATGCCGCCCGCAAGGGTCTGAAGGGCCTGCCGATCGAGGAACTGCCGAAGGTCGGCGCCGTGCTGAAGGCCGGCTGGCACTACATGTTCGCGATCATTCTCCTGGTCTATCTGCTGCTGTACCTGAAGCAGGAGGCGCTGGCGCCCTACTACGCCACCGCCGTGCTGCTGATCACCAACCAGATCTTCGGCAAGCGGCTGGGCTGGCGGGATGTGGAGGATTTCTTCCACGAGACCGGCAAGATCCTGTCCGAGCTGGTGGCCATCCTGGCCGCCATCGGGCTGATCATCGGGGCGCTGTCGGTGACCGGGCTGGTCGGCTCGCTCGCCACCGATCTGATCCTGCTGGCGGGCGGTAATGTCTACGTCCTGTTGCTGATGGGAGCGGCGACCAGCTTCATCCTGGGCATGGGAATGACGGTGACGGCGGCCTATGTGTTCCTGGCGATCGTGCTGGCCCCCTCGCTGACCCAGTCGGGACTGAACCCGATGGCGGTGCATATGTTCATCCTCTATTGGGGCATGCTGTCCTACATCACCCCGCCGGTGGCACTTGGGGCGTTCGCGGCGGCCACGGTGGCCGGGGCCTCGCCGATGAAGACCGGGTTCGCGGCCATGCGGCTGGGCTCGATCATCTACTTCATCCCGTTCTTCTTCGTACTGGAGCCGGCTCTGATCCTGGCGGGCGAACCGATCCAGATTATGGTCGTTCTGGCCAGCGCCCTGGTCGGAGTCCTGCTGATCGCAGCGTCGACCCAAGGCTACCTTTTGGGGTTTGGAGCGTTCGGAACCTCGGCCATCGACCGGATCGCCCGGGTTCTGCTGTTCTTCGGCGGATTGATGTTCGCCTTCCCGGGCAGCGACGACATGGGTATCGGGCATTGGGATGCGGTGATCATCGGTCTGGTGCTGGCCACGATCGGCCTCGTCGCCGCCAAGCTGAGTCGGAAGGTGGCGCCAGGGGCAACCTGAGGAACCACTTAACCACCCAACAGGAAAAAGGGCGCCCCGATCGGAGGCGCCCTTTCGTTTGCGATTTCGGGAGACCGCTATTTGGTCATGATCGCCCGCTCACTTTGCAGACCCTTGAGGATCGCGTAACACGCGCCCAAGAGCACGATGGTGAACGGCAACCCGGTCGAGACCGCCATCGCCTGCAGCGCCCCCAGACCCCCGCCAAGCAGCAAGGTGATCGCGACCAGCCCCTCGAAAATGCACCAGAACACCCGCTGCGGGGTCGGCGCGTTGGTCTTGCCGCCGGCCGTGATCGTGTCGATCACCAGCGAGCCGCTATCGGACGAAGTGACAAAGAACACGATCACCAGCACGATGCCGACGAAGGAGGTGATGTTCGCCAACGGCAACTGGTCCAGCATTGCGAACAGCTTGAGCTCAAGATTCGCATCCACCACCCCCTGGAAACCGGTCTGGACGATCTGCTGGATTGCGGTACCGCCGAACACGGTCATCCACAAAACGCAGACCAGAGACGGGATCAGCAACACGCAGATGATGAACTCGCGCACCGTGCGACCCCGGCTGACCCGTGCGATGAACATACCGACAAAGGGTGACCAGGAAATCCACCAAGCCCAGTAGAATGCGGTCCAGCCCTGGCTGAAGTTCTCATCGGCCCGTCCAACCGGGTTCGACAGCGGTATCAGGTATTCGGCATAGGCCAGCAGATTCTCGAAAAAGCCAGTGAGGATCGCCACCGTCGGGCCGACCACGATCACGAAGATCAACAGCAATGCCGCCAACCCCATGTTGATCTCGCTCAACCGCTTTACACCGGCGTCGAGGCCCGCGACGACCGACAGCAGGGCCACCGCCGTGATGCCGATGATCAGCAGTACCTTGGACACATCCGTCGCCGGCAAGCCGAACAGGTAGTTTAGGCCGGCATTCGCCTGCTCAGCGCCAAAACCCAGAGAGGTTGCAAGGCCGAACAAGGTCGCGAACACCGCCAGGATATCGATGATATGCCCGGTCCACCCCCACACGGCATCGCCAAAGATCGGGTAGAAGATCGACCGCATGGTGAGCGGCAGGCCTTTGTTATAGCTGAACAATGCGAGCGCCAGGGCAACGATTGCGTAGATCGCCCAGGGATGCAGGCCCCAATGGAAAATGGTGGCCGCCATGCCGAGCCGGATCGACGCCTCCGCGTCTCCCGCAGCCCCGCCGAGCGGCGCCCAACTGTCCGGGCCTCCAGCGCCGTCCGCAAAGGAGGACGCATAGTGACTGATCGGCTCGGACACGCCGTAGAACATCAGCCCGATGCCCATACCGGCGGCGAACAGCATCGCGAACCAGCCGGTATAGGAATAGTCCGGCGTGGCGTTCTCGCCGCCCAGACGCACTTTACCCAACGGAGACACGATCAGGTAAAAGCACAGAAGGACGAAGATATTGGCGGAGCCGATGAAGAACCACGCCAGATTGCCGGTCAGGGCATTCCGCAACGCACTGAACCATGCCTCCGTTTCATTCTGAAGCGCCAGGGTCAGGACCAAGAAGGCCACGATCGACAACCCAGAGACCAGAAAGACGGGGTTGTGGATATCGAGCCCGAACGGCCCGACGGAGCCTTTGATATTGTCCTGACCGATCTGGTATTCGGTTTGGATCACATCCGCAGCACCCTCCGGCTGCGGAAGGTCGTCGGTCGTTGTCATGTTATCCCCCTTATTGAGCCAATTCGGGGCCGTTCCGAAGCCACGCCCCCCTAATTCGGTCGATTTGCCGATTACCGGATCACGAACACCGAAATCTTAGCATCCGACGCCACGGTTCCCGCGTTCGACGCGAAAAAATGATCAGCCAAGCCGGGAACATGCGAGGCCATAACCACCGCATCGGCACCGGATTCGCTGATCGCCTTCAGCAGAATCTTGTCCAGATCGATCGACAGGTCACGGGCGGTACGGGCAAGCGTCGTTGTCTCGATCCCATGCTTGGCCGCCTGCTGCCGTCCGAACTCGGCAAGGCTCTGCGCGTACTCATCCGGCGTATGACCGAGTGGGCTTGGCTCGGTCGTGGTTACGCCGATGTAACAAACCTCAGCATTGTAATGTTTCCCAAGATCTGCGGCGGTGGCCAGAGCCTTTTCCAAACGATCGACATGCTCAAGGTCCACCGGAACAGCGATGTTCCGATACATAAGAAGCTCCCATCATTCTTTTTTGAGCTGAGCGCGCGACTTAGTTGGTCGATATTTATTTATTGGCGCGAGCATCCATGCGCGAATCTAACAGCCTATTAAATGGAGCGAAACCCGAACGGTTCGAAAATTTTGAAAACCCGAAAGGATTCAGGTGTCCGTCCGGCGCGATCAAACCGCAAATAGCTTTCACTTCAAAAGCTTACGGAAGCGAGAGCAAGGGCGTCGCTTCCTGGGGTCGACCTGAATTCACCGTTCAGCGAATTCCAAACCCCATCGCCTTTGCAATTTCAGAGAGTTTGTCGCGACCGTTCATCGCCGAAAGAGTCGACATCCGCTTGATCACGCGCTGGGTCCAACTGTCTTGGGCCATTTCGTTCCTGCTGGAAAAGGCACCCATCTCGGCATCATAAGCAGCCCGCAGCGTGCTCTCGTCAGAGGTCCCGTAGGTTTCATGGTGCAGCACGACCGATTGCGGCAACCGCGGCTTCACTTCGTTCGCAGCGTTCGGGTCGGCGTAGCCGACACACAAACCGAACACCCCCATGGTGCCCGCAGGCAGACCCAACAGCTCTCCGACCTGGATCGGATCGTTGCGCATGGCGCCGATATAGACCGTCGACAGACCCAGAGATTCGGCAGCCACCGTCGCATTCTGCGCCGCCAGTGCCGCATCTATCGCAGCGACCAGGAAGGTTTCCAAATACGGCAGCGAGGCCAGTTCAACGCCTTCCTCGGCCCCCAACCGCTCATTGCGGGACAGATCCGCCACCCAGACCAAGAACAGCGGGCATTGCTCGATATGTTTCTGATTGCTGGCGATCTTGGCGAACGAGGCCTTCTTTGCCGGGTCGGTCACGGCGATCACTGACCAGGTCTGAAGGTTCGAGCTGGTGGCTGCCGATTGCGCCGCCGCGACCAGAGTCTCGAGCGTCCCTTCCGGCACCGGGTCCGATCGATACCCGCGCACCGATCGATGCGACATCAGCAGATCGATATGCGCGTTCCACGGTCCGGCCGGCGGAATTTCCGAAGCCCCATACCGAAGTTGAAGGGCCTTCGACTTGGTCTGGTCGGATGCAAGAGCAACGGTCATACGGGAAATCCTGGGGAAGCGTTTTCGAGATACAGTTCAAGCATGTAGGCATTCACCGGATCGGGGAAAGCCGCGCTGCGGGAACGAGAGAAGTTCAGTCTGCCGAAAGTCTGTGTTTGAGGATCTTTCCGGCGGCTGTCGCCGGCAGCGCTTCGCGCAGGATCCAATGGCTGGGGCGCTTGTACGGCGAGAGTGAGCTGGTAACGAAGGCCGCCAGATCTTCGACGGCGGGCGTGCGGCCCCGCACCGGTTGCACAAAGGCCAGAATATCCTCATTACCGTCCGAACCGGGACGTCCGACCACGCCGCACAGAGCGACATCCGGATGCCGCAGGATCGCCTCCTCGACTTCGGGGGGATACACGTTGAATCCGGAGCGGATGATCAGCTCTTTTTTACGGCCGACAACGTATAACAGCCTCTCACCGCTGTCCGGATCGGCTCGGATAAGACCGATATCTCCGGTCTTGAACCATAGCTGGCCGTCCATCTCGGATAAGACGGCAGCCGTCTCGTCCTCGGCCCGGTAATAGCCCTTCATAACCAGCCGCCCGGAGACCCAGATTTCCCCAACCTGGCCGGAAGACAGCTCGGCACCTAGATCATCGGCGATGCGGACCGACACATCCTGCAGGATCTCACCGACTGTGTTGTCGGCTCTTGGTCTGGCAATCTCGGTAACCGTGACTGTAGGCGAGGTCTCGGTCAGGCCGTAGCCATTGTGCAACGGTAGCCCGAATGCCGTCTCGACCCGCTCCTTCAGTCCCAGATCCAACGGAGCGCCGCCCGACGAGAGGTACCGGACCCGTCCCGGACTCAAGGCGGAGCCACGAAGTGTTGTGTGCTCCAAGATCCGGGCATACATCTGAGGGACCCCGTTGAAGATCGTCAGGTCTCCCGACT
>CALAHL010000331.1 GCA_937891725.1 uncultured Rhodospirillaceae bacterium
CTTCCATACGCTCCTGCTCGATCGCGTCCGCCGCGACCTCATCGGCCAGATGGCGCGGGATCACACACACACCTTCCTCGTCCCCGACCATGATATCTCCAGGATAGACCGCGACACCGCCGCAGGCGATCGGCTCGTTCAGGGTTTCGATCGCGTGATGCTTGATCAGGTTCGTGGGGGCGGAGGGCGCACCGATATAGGCCGGGATGTCGAACTCGGAAATTTCCGGGCTGTCCCGCAACCCGCCGTCGGTGACGATCCCCTCGACGCCGCGCATCATCAGGCGCGTCACCAGGATCGACCCGGCCGATGCTGCCGAGGCGTCTCCGCGACAATCCATCACCAGCACAGACCCTTCCGGACAGGTCTCGACGGCCCGGCGTTGGGGATGATCGTAGTTCTGAAACACCTCCAACCCGTCCAGATCCTCGCGCGCGGGGATGTAGCGCAGGGTGAAGGCCGGGCCGACCATTGAGCGGTCGTGGCCGGTCAGGCGACTGACCCCCTGAAGGAACACGTTCCGGAAGCCGCGCTTGAACATCTGTGTCGTGAGCGTGGCGGTGCTGACATTGGCGAGCCGCTCGCGGGTCTCGTCGGAAAGCGGTTCGATATCCGTCTCTGGGCGTGTCATAACTGGGCCTCGATGCTAGCGGTGCGGGGGCGGTACGGCGGATGGCAACACGAGGAAGTTCCGCTTGCAAGGGTTCGCCATGATCGGGATGCAAAGCAGGAGTTCCTAAAGGGGGGTTGCATTCGGCGTCAATAGAGCCGATATACGGCTGGCTATCGTGAAGGACTGAAAGTTACTGCCCCGTCTTCCTAGACGTCGGTTACCTTTCTTATCTGACCGACAAGCTGAGCCGCGGCATACTGCGCGCGGATAGACTAGGAGATACTAAGATGGCCGTAGGAACCGTTAAGTTTTTTAATTCCACCAAGGGCTTTGGCTTCATCCAGCCGGAAGATGGCGGCAAGGACGTTTTCTTGCACGTGTCCGCTGTTGAGCGCGCCGGCCTGCAGAACCCGGGCGAAGGCCAGAAGGTTCAGTACGAGATCGAGACCGGCCGCGACGGCCGTACCTCGGCTGGTAACATCAGCTACGTCTGATCCGCTTAGTCGGGTCTGACCTGAGAAACCCCGCGGGTTCGCCCGCGGGGTTTTTTCATGCAAAGATTTCAGATCTTCAACGCGAAATGGCAGCATCATGTCGGGCGAGATATCGAAACCCCTTGGCATACCCCGTGGGCTGACGGTCATCCTCGGGGCCTTGGCGGCGCTGGGTGCGGCGGCCATCGACATGTATCTGCCAAGCCTGCCGATGATCGAGACCGATCTTTCACCCGGTAGCGGCCAGGCTCAGTTCACCCTCAGCGCGTTCTTCGTGGGTCTCGGCATCGGACAATTGTTTTATGGCCCGGCGTCCGACGCGTTCGGGCGTCGGCGCGTTCTGATGGGCGGCATCATCCTCTATTGCGTGGCAAGCCTCGCCTGTGCGTTTGCCGGCAGCATGGAGCAGTTGATTGCCGCCCGCTTCATCCAGGCGCTCGGCGCCGCCTCGGGTGGAGTGATCGCGCGGGCCATGGTGCGGGACATGTTTGCCCTGAACGAAGCGGCGCGGGCGCAATCCTTCATCGCCCTTGCGTTTTCGGTGACCCCGCTTCTGGCCCCGAACATCGGTGGGTACATCCTGATTGCCTTCGGGTGGCGGGCAATCTTCCTGGTGCTGTGCGGGTTCGGAGCGGTGTGTCTGTTCATGCTCGTGACCCGGGTGCCGGAGACCTTGGCGCCCGAGAGACGCACGCCCCTGCGTTTTCTCTCGTTGCTGCGAAGCTATCGGCTGATCCTCAGTCAGCGCCGTTCGGTCGGCTGCATCCTGACCGGAGCCTTCGGGTTCGCGGGCATGTTCACCTTCTTCGCGGCCTCGCCGTTCGTCTATATCGAGGTTTACAGAATCCCGTACCAGCACTACGGCCTTCTGTTCGGGATGAACGTGCTGGGGATTATGGCGACCAACTACATCAACACTCGGCTCGTCATTCAAAAAGGCGCCATGGCGATGCTGCGGATCGGGAGCATGCTCTCTGCTTTGGGTGGGGTCCTGCTGTTCGTCTGCATCACCTTCGAGATTGGCGGCTTGGCGGGCGTCGTTGCGCCGATGATGCTGGTGGTGGGCAGCCTGGGCTTTATCGGTGCGAACGCGATTGCCGGTGCTCTGGAACCGTTCCCGACCCTGGCCGGGACCACGGCGTCGCTGTTTGGGTTCTCACAGATGATGCTGGGCGCTCTGATGGGGGGGATCGTCGGCCTGACGCATGATGGCACGCCGCTGCCTATGGGGATCCTGATCGGCACCACCTGCGTGCTAGGCCTGCTCTGTTACCTGCTGATCGTGCGCCCGGCCGACAATGCGGCGGTGGACCTGGCGTAAACGCGCGCTCGACAGATCGGGACCAGCCAACCACGATGCCCTCAAATCAACACTCTGAGAGAGGACGCGCCATGGAATACCGGTATTTGGGCCGATCGGGGATGCAGGTTTCGAGATATTGCCTCGGCGCCATGATGTTCGGAGGTCCTACGCCAGAGGCGGAGTCGCGAGAGATCATCACGGCCGCGCGCGATTTCGGGATCAATTTCATCGATACTGCGGACGCCTACAATGGTGGCGAAAGCGAGGCGGTGGTAGGTCGGTCGATCAAGGCCGACCGGGACTGGTGGGTGCTGGCGACCAAGCTCGCCAACAAGCTCGACGCCGGCAACCCAAACTCCGGCGGCTATTCCCGCCGCTGGATCCAACTCGCGGTCGAGGGCAGCCTGCGGCGGCTCGACACCGAGGTGATCGACATTCTGTATCTCCACAAGGAGGATCACAGGGTGGCGATCGACGACGCCGTCATGGCCTTGGGCGACCTGATCCGCGCGGGGAAGATCCGCGCATTCGGGCTCTCGAACCATCGCGGCTGGCGGGTGGCGGCCTTCTGCGAGGCCTGCGACCGGCTCGGCGTGCCGCGTCCGGTTGTCTCCCAGCCCTACTACAACATCATGAACCGTATGCCGGAGACCGAGCACCTGCCGGCCTGTGCCGCCTATGGGCTCGGCGTGGTGCCGTACAGCCCGCTGGCCAGAGGTGTTCTGACCGGCAAATACGCCGCCAATGTCACGCCGGAGGAGGGCAGCCGTGCCGCCCGCAAGGACAAGCGGATGATGGAAACCGAATGGCGGCACGAAAGCCTGGAGATCGTCCAGACCATCAAGACCCATGCCGAGGCCAAGGGGGCGTCGCCGATCGATCTGGCGGTCGGCTGGGTGCTGAACAACCGGTTGATCACCGGCTGCATCGCCGGGCCACGCACCATGGAGCAATGGAAAAGCTACGAACGCGCGCTTGGCTACACCTTCACCGCCGAGGACGAAGCCCTGATCGACAGCCTGGTTGCCCCAGGGCACCCGTCAACACCGGGTTACAACGACCCGCAATATCCGCTGGAGGGACGAAAATCCCGGGCCGGATAACGGGTTACGCGCTCTCCGAGGCCGATTTTCTGGACATCCGCTTGCGTTCGTTCGGATCGAGGTAGCGCTTGCGCAGGCGGATGCTTTTCGGGGTGACCTCGACCAGCTCGTCATCCTCGATATAGGCGATTGCGCGTTCCAGAGTCAGCTTCATCGGCGGGGTCAGGTCGATCGCGTCGTCCTTGCCCGATGACCGGAAGTTGGTCAGCTGCTTGGCCTTCAGCGGGTTGACCTCCAGGTCGTTGCCCTTGTTGTGCTCACCCAGGATCATGCCCGGATAGACCTTCTCGCCGGCACCGACCATCAGCGGGCCGCGGTCTTCCAGGTTGACCAGCGCGTAGGCCTGAGCCTCGCCGCTCTCGGTCGAGATCAGCACACCTTCCCGACGGCCGGGGATCGGACCCCGATAGGGCGCATAGGCGTTGAAGACCCGGTTCATAACACCGGTGCCCCGAGTGCTGGTCATGAAATCGCCGTGGTAGCCGATCAGTCCGCGAGACGGGGCGGAGAAGACGACGCGGGTCTTGCCGACACCGGCCGGCTTCATCTCGGTCAGCTCGCCCTTACGGGAGGTGATCGCTTCGATCACGGCGCCGGAATAGTCCTCGTCCACGTCGACCACGACCTCTTCGATCGGCTCAAGCCGTTGGCCGGTCTCCGGATCGGAGGTCATCAGCACACGGGGCCGCGAGATCGACATCTCGAAGCCTTCCCGGCGCATGGT
>CALAHL010000332.1 GCA_937891725.1 uncultured Rhodospirillaceae bacterium
TCTGCGCCGACACGTCGGACGGCTCATTCCCCAGCGCCCGCTCAACTGTTATGACCGCCTCCATGGCCTTCAACTCGCTGATCCGCCGGGCCTCAGGGTCTTCGGCAAAGGCATTGGGTTTGGCACCGCTTGCCGCGGCAGCCTTCGCCGACAGCAGCCCCTTCGGCACGACGACCATGCCACCCCGCACCCGCGGCGGCTGGGCAGAAATGAAGCGTTCCTTCTCCAACAGCTCCATCCGGCGTTTCAGACGGTCGGCCAGTTCTTCGGCCCGGCGCTCTGCGTTCTGCCAGTTCAGGCGGGTCTTCTTCCCGGCATTCTCATCCTCACGCAGCTCGGCAGCCCGGTTGTCCCAGAAGTTGATCTCCTTCTTCAGGCGGGCTTTCACCTCCTGCTCGACCTTCGCCACCTCCGGCAGACGCCGCGCCTTGACCTCGGCCACGTGGCTTTGCGCCAAATCGACCGTGGCGAAGCGGATCGCGGCCTTTTCCAGATCGTTGCGCAGCCAGTCCTCATGCAGCCTGTCGGAAACCAGCGCAGTTTCCTCGGCCGTGGCCGGGCGAAGGTTGAGGTGGGGGGCGATCCCCGCATTTGCAGTTTTCCCTGTCTTGTCGATTGACGCGAACTGCAGCTTTTCCGAGATGATGTGGGGCTTACCGCTGCTGGTTGGGCGACCGTCCTGGACGCTGTGTTCCAGCAAGAAGATGGCCGACAAGTCCTGGCCGAGGTCGGTTTCATCGACCATGACCGCACCCTGCTTCATCAGGTGGTCGTGCTGTTCGCGCACGATGCTGATGACGGCTTCGAGCAGAGGGTGCCCGGGACAGACGAAGGTCGCCACGGGCTGCTGGTTCACCTTGCCCTTCTCGAAGCAGATGCGTTCGTACTTCTTCTGAACTGGAGAGCCCGTGCCGATCTGCCTGTCACGTTCGCGGATGCTGACCGGGACATGGGTGATCTCCAACCGACCCTCCTCCCGAGGCTTGATCTGACCACCAAGGCGCTTGAACGCCTCGACAAAGAAGCTCTGAATATGATGCGGCTGCAGGCGCTGGGCCTCAGCGCGTTCCATGTCGATGCGGATCGCCTGGACCTTGGCGGCAGGCATCGTGTCATTGGTCAGGGCCCGGCGCGCCAGAAGATCAAGCAGGTGCTGTTGATCGACGGCACCATCGACGGCCTGGAACAGCCGGGCCTTCACTTCGGGTTGCTCGCCGTACTGGATCGCCTCGAACAACAGATCCTTCAGCGCTGTCCCATCGAACAACTCGCCAAGGACGTCGTAGACGCGCCCGCCCAGCGCCTCTCGTGCCGCCTCCAACTTTTCCAGAAGCCGGGCGTAGACCTCACCCTCGCGCGTGTCGGCCGCGACAAGGTTCCAGAGATGGCAGACCTCGGTCTGGCCGATCCGGTGGATACGGCCGAACCGCTGCTCAATCTTGTTCGGGTTCCATGGGAGGTCGTAGTTCACCATCAGGTGGCCACGCTGGAGGTTCACACCTTCACCAGCCGCGTCGTTCGCGATCAGCACCAGCATGTCGCGGTCCTGCATGAACCGCTCGACAATTTTCCTCCGATCCTCGCGAGACACGCCGCCATGGATCACCTCGACCGCATCGGTGCGACCAAGACGCGACCGTACGCGATCATGCAGGTAGTAGAGGGTGTCCTTCGGCTCGGTGAAGATGATCAGCTTGCGGCGGTTGCCCTGCGAGTCGACCATCAACTCATCATCGAGGATGCGGTTCAGCTGTGACCACTTGGTGTCTTGGCCAGAGCTAAGAACGCCCAACGCCATTCGTTCGAGGCTTTGCAGCGTTTCGACCTCAAGGGCGAGCTGATCGACGGTTTCCGCTGTAGTCGCGGTGGTGGAAATCCGATCCTCGATATCGTCGATCTCGTCCTGACCGAGCTCCTCCAGGTTCTGCAGGGCGTCATCCAGCACGTCGGAGACGTCGAAACCGGACCTCTTGCCGCGGACCATCAGCCGCGCCTCTGCCAGTTCTACCTCCAGCCGTTCGCGCCGCCTTTTCAGGGACTGGTAGATCGCAGCGGGTGACGATGCGAGACGGCGCTGGAGGATCTGAAGGGCAAAGCCGACGTTGTTCCGTTTCTTGCCATCCTCGGCCGCAAAGCGCTGGACCCGATTCATCTCGTTGCGGACGTACTCGGTCACAGCAGCGTAAAGTGCGGCCTCCTCGGGCGACAGTTCGTACTTGACGGTATAGGCACGGCGCTCGGGGAATAGGGGGCGGCCATCAAAGCGCAGCAGTTCCTCTTTCGTCAGGCGCCGCATCATGTCGGCGGTATCCGCATAATGCACGCCATCGCGGAACCGGCCCTCGAACCGATCACCATCCAGCAGCGCCATGAACAGCTGGAAATCTTGCTCATGCCCATTGTGCGGAGTCGCCGACATCAGGAGCAGATGGCGGCAGGCTTCGCCGAGTTTCTGACCGACGCGATACCGCTTGGTGTATTTGGCCTCGCCACCGAAATAGGTCGCGGACATGCGGTGGGCTTCGTCGCAGATGATCAGATCCCACTCTGCCGCTTGCGCCAGCTTGTCCTGGAGCTCTTCATTTCGGGCGAGAACGTCCAGTCGAGCAATCAAACGGTTGCGGTCGCTGAACGGATTTCCTGATCTGGAATTTTCGATCATGTCGCGAGTGAGGATGTCGAATTCCAGCCCGAACTTCTCACCGAGCTCGTCCTGCCACTGTTCGACCAGACTGCCAGGTGCAACGACAAGGCATCGCTCGAGATCGCTACGGGCGATCAATTCCTTGACCAGCAATCCTGCCATGATGGTTTTTCCAGCACCCGGATCGTCTGCGAGAAGAAAACGCAACGGCTGGCGCGGCAGCATTTCGCCATAGACTGCAGAAATCTGGTGTGGAAGCGGATCGACTAGGCTGGTGTGAATGGCGAGATAGGGGTCAAAGTAATGCGCCAGCTTTATCCGATTGGCCTCAGTTACAAGGCGCAAGAGATCACCATCGGCATCGAAAGACCAAGCCCGGCCGCGGGCATCCAGTTCAATTCTGGCCTGGTCATCGCGATACAGGGTTGTTTCCGCGACACCTCCACCGGGCACGCGAAAGACGAGATTTATGGCCTGATCCCCAATCCACTCGACAGAAACAACCTCGACGGGCTGGCCCGGAACGACACCTCGCAATTGAGCGCCATTCTTGATATCTTCCAGAACCGTCATCTTCCCTCCGCCCACTTGCACCGGGATCGAATCGGCGCAGCACTCCAGTCTACTCGAAACGCATGGTCAAACAGCCTGAAAGCCCAGCAATTTCTATCAGATGGACGTTAGACGCCGATGCATCCGGGAACAAGCGGCGACCGCCGTCGAAAGCCGACGATCTTGAGGCTGACCACGCCTCTCAACCCACCGATCGTGCACCCTCCCCCCTCCTCTGGTTCCTCCCCCGCCCTCAACGTATGCGGGGGGGCGCAGCGCAGCATTTCGCTAGCGAAACTGGATTTCACCGGGGAATCCACCCGGAATCCACTTCGCCCAGAGCGCG
>CALAHL010000333.1 GCA_937891725.1 uncultured Rhodospirillaceae bacterium
CTGGTCGGGGGCCATAAGGGCACCCGGGTCTACCGGACGCGGATCACCGGGGTGCCAGGGCATTCGAGCGACCCCAGCCAGGGCGCCAACGCGATCTTCGCGGCCTCGCGGATGATCGGCTATATGGAGCAGGTCAACCGCGAGCTCGAAGCCGCTGCGGACTCCGACTGCCCGTTCGTCCCGCCCCATTCGATCGTCAGCTGCGGCGTGATCCAGGGTGGTACCGCCCACAACATCATCCCCGAAATCTGCGATATCACCTGGGGCATGCGGCTGCTGCCGGGCGAAGACGGCGACGCAATCCAGGCGCGGATCCAGGACTTCATCGACCGGGAGGTGGAACCGATGCTGAAGGCCGCGGCCCCGCATGCGGGCGTGGTCACGACGCTGGAGGTCGACAGCATCCCGCTGGCCGTCGACACCGACTCTCCCGCCGAGCATCTGGTGAAATACCTGACCGGGTTGAACGACAGCCAGGTGGTCTCGTTCGGAACCGAGGCTGGAGCTTTTCAGAAGTCCGGCATGCCGGCGGTGGTCTTCGGCCCCGGCAGCATCGACCAGGCACACAAAGCTGATGAGTTCATCGAGATCAGCCAGGTCGAGCAATGCGTCGACTTCGTGGGCAAGCTGATCGACTGGGCAAAGACGGCGGCGTAGGGCGCTTCAGCCGCGTGGTTCGACACGCTCACCAAGATGAATTTACCAATATTTCTATCGCCGTGAGCCAGCCGATGAGCTGGCCGATCGCGACCGAAGGGCAAACGGCCCGACGAAACTTCGCCGGGCCGTTGTCGTCTCAGATGTTAGAACGGTTTACCGGAGGCTGCCGCAGAAGCGCTGGATCCGCTGGCAGGCCTCTTCCAGAAGCTCGGTCGAGGTCGCGTAGCTGATCCGGAAATGCGGGCTGAGGCCGAAGGCCACGCCCTGCACCGCCGCCACGCCCTCGGTCTCCAGAAGGGCGGTCACGAAGTCGCTGTCGGTCTCGATCTTCTTGCCCTCCGGGGTGGTCTTGCCGATGCAGCCGGCCACCGAGGGGTAGACGTAGAACGCGCCGTCCGGGGTCGGGCAATCGATACCCGACGCCTGGTTCAGCATCGAGACCACCAGATCCCGGCGCTGCTGAAACACCGCGTTGTGCTTCGCGATGAAGTCGTGCGGGCCGTTCAACGCCGCCACCGACGCCGCCTGGCTGATCGAGGAGGGGTTGGATGTCGACTGCGACTGGATCGCCGTCATCGCCTTGATCAGAGCGGCCGGACCGCCGCAGAACCCGATCCGCCAGCCGGTCATGCAATAGGCCTTGGACACGCCGTTCACCGTCAGGGTCCGGTCCTTCAGACGCGGCTCCACCTCAACCGGAGTGCAGAACTTGAAGTCGTCATAGACCAGGTGCTCGTACATATCGTCGGTCATCACCCAGACATGCGGATGCTTCATCAGCACGTCGGTGATCTTCTTCATGTCGTCCCAAGTGTAGCCGACGCCGGTCGGGTTCGACGGGGAGTTCAGGATGATCCACTTGGTCTTCGGGGTGATCGCCTTCTCCAGATCCGCCGGCTGCAGCTTGAAGCCGACCGATTGCGGGCAGTCGATGAACACCGGCTTGCCTTCGGCCAGGATCGCCATATCCGGATAGCTGACCCAATACGGTGCCGGGATGATCACCTCATCGCCCGGATCCAGGGTCGCCATGAAGGCGTTATAGAGCACCTGCTTGCCGCCGGTGCCGACCATCACCTCGTTTGCCGCGTAATCGAGATTATTGTCGCGCTTGAACTTGGCGACGATGGCCGCCTTCAGCTCCGGCGTGCCGTCAACGGCGGTGTATTTGGTATCATTGGAATCGATCGCCGCCTTCCCCGCATCTTTGATGTGCTGGGGCGTTTCGAAATCCGGCTCACCCGCGCCCAGGCCGATGACATCATGGCCGGCTGCTTTCAGCTCGCGCGCCTTGGTGGACACCGCGATGGTGGGAGACGGTTTCACCCGTGACAGACGCTCGGCGAGAATACCCATTGGGAGACCCCTCAATTCCAGGAATTGTGACAAGATCGGGACCCTACGCCCGCGCGGTTTTCCCGGCAAGAACCGATCTAGCCCAAAAGACCTTCCGAAAGCGCTTTCGAGCCTGCGATCTCGGCGGCAGTCCCTTTGGCGACCAACCGGCCGCGCACCATCACGGCGGCATGGTCGGCACAGGCCAGCGCCCAGGCCGGATGCGCCTCGGCCAGCAACACAGCAGTGCCCTCGACGGCGATAGCCCGCACCTGATCCGACAGGTCGTCCAATACCGTCGGCGCCAATCCAAGTGACGGCTCGTCCAACAGCAGAACCTTCGGCTTCGCGATCATCGCACGGGCCAGGGCCAGCATCTGTTGTTGGCCGCCCGAAAGCTGCCAGGCGAGATCGGCCCGCTTGTCGGCCAGCCCGGGGAATCGGGCAAACATTTCCGCAATGCCGTCGCGACGCGTGCGGGCCCCGCCGGGGCAGGCCACTGCGAGGTTTTCCTCCACGCTCATCGCCGGGAACAGCCGCCGTCCCTCCGGACACCAGGCGAGACCTGCCCGCACCCGCGCCTCGACCGCCATCCGGTCCAACGGCATGCCGTCCAGCAGGATTGAGCCATCCCCTACCGGGAAGAAACCCAATGCGCTGCGCAACAGTGTCGATTTGCCCGCCCCATTGGCTCCGAGCAAGGCGGTCACCTGTCCTGTGCGAACCGCAAGCGAGATACCGGACAACACGTCCCGACCGGACAGCCGTACCGAGACCTGCTGGAAGGTCAGCCCTGCGATCATGTCGCCGCCTCCCGCCCCAGATAGGCCGCGCGAACCCGAGGATCGACCCGCACCTCGGCCGGTGTGCCGGACGCAACACTTTCGCCACCGACCAGACACACGACCCTGTCCGACACCGCCATCAGAAAGTCCATCCGATGCTCCACCACCAGGATCGCGAGCCGTTCGCGCCGGAGTGTTTTCAGAATCTCGGAAAGCCGCGCCCGTTCGGCGGCGCTCAGACCGGCGGCGGGCTCGTCCAGCAGCAGCACCGACGGCTCGGTCACCAGCGCGCGCGCAAGGTCCAGCAGCCGCATGTCTCCACCTCCCAACGTCGCAACCGACACGTCGTGGAGCGAGGTCAGTCCAACCAGATCCAGGGCCGTGCGTCCTCGCCCGGCCGTCGCTCCGGCCGACACTGCCTGCAACACCGTAAGATCCTTAGGAAACGCTGGATGCTGGAACCCCCTCGCCAATCCGGCCCGCGCCCGCTGAACCGGCGACAACGCCGAGAGATCCCGGTCGCCCAAGCGTACCTGTCCGGTATCGGCCGCCGCGATGCCGGAGATCAGGTTCAGAGCAGTTGTCTTGCCGGACCCGTTCGGCCCGATCATCCCGGTGATACTGCCCGGCTCCAAGCGCAGCGACAGATCTACTAGCGCCCGGTTTCCGCCAAATGACTTGCCGAGCTGTTCGGCAAACAGGGTCTCCGTGCCGAACTGCAATGGCAAAGGGTCCGGAAGAGTGTCCGATCTGTCCGGTAAAACACTCCGGATCAGCCCGTCGATGCCGCCCGGCAGTGCGACCATGACCCCC
>CALAHL010000334.1 GCA_937891725.1 uncultured Rhodospirillaceae bacterium
GGCGTGGTTCAATCTTTTCCAAGGATCGGGGACCCGAACCGGGCAGCCTTCGTTGGCCTATTCGGAATTCCTAGGTGCTGTGGAATCCGGTCGCGTGCGTCAGGTGAACATCCAGGGAAACACCATCCGAGGTCAGTTCAGCGACGGCACCGCCTTCACCACCTACACCCCCGACGATCCCAAGATGGTCGAGCGGCTGACGGACAGCGGTGTGCGCATCAATGCGCAACCGCCCGAAGAGGGCATGTCCGGGCTGCTTGGTATCCTGATCAGTTGGTTCCCGATGCTGCTGTTCATCGGCGTCTGGATCTTCTTCATGCGCCAGATGCAAGGCGGCGGCGGAAAGGCAATGGGCTTCGGCAAAAGCCGCGCGCGTCTGCTGACCGAGAAGACCGGGCGTGTGACCTTCGACGATGTGGCGGGTATCGATGAAGCCAAGTCGGAACTGGAAGAGATCGTCGACTTCCTGAAGGACCCGCAGCGGTTTCAGCGTCTGGGCGGTAAGATCCCCAAGGGCTGTCTGCTGGTGGGCCCTCCGGGTACCGGTAAGACTTTGCTGGCCCGTGCGATCGCGGGTGAGGCAAATGTGCCGTTCTTCACCATCTCGGGCTCCGACTTCGTCGAGATGTTCGTTGGTGTCGGCGCGAGCCGGGTCCGCGACATGTTCGAGCAGGGCAAGAAGAATGCGCCGTGCATCATCTTCATCGACGAGATCGACGCGGTCGGTCGGCACCGGGGTGCAGGCCTCGGCGGCGGCAATGACGAGCGTGAGCAGACCCTGAACCAGCTGCTGGTCGAAATGGACGGGTTCGAGGCGAACGAGGGGGTCATCCTGATCGCCGCGACCAACCGTCCGGACGTGCTGGACCCGGCGCTGCTGCGCCCGGGCCGCTTCGACCGCCAGATCGTGGTGCCGAACCCGGACATTCTGGGACGCGAGAAGATTCTCAAGGTGCATATGCGCAAGGTGCCGTTGGGTCCCGATGTGGACGCCCGCACGATCGCGCGGGGCACCCCGGGCTTCTCTGGTGCCGATCTCTCGAATTTGGTCAACGAAGGTGCCTTGCTTGCGGCCCGTAAGGGCAAGCGCGTGGTCGGCATGAGCGAGTTCGAGGAAGCCAAGGACAAGGTCATGATGGGCTCGGAGCGCCGCTCCATGGTCATGACCGAGGACGAGAAGAAGCTGACCGCGTATCACGAGGCCGGTCACGCCATCGTCGCCCTGCATTGCCCGGACAGCGACCGAATCCATAAGGCGACCATCATCCCGCGCGGTCGTGCGCTGGGCATGGTGATGCGTCTTCCGGAAGGCGATCGGATCTCGTTGTCCAAGGCCAAGCTGGAAGCGGACATCCGGGTCGGCTGTGGCGGACGTCTGGCCGAGGAGATCATTTTCGGAGCGGACCGGATCACCACCGGCGCCTCCAGCGATATCCGTATGGTGTCGGACATGTCGCGCCGGATGATCACGGAGTGGGGGATGAGCGACAAGCTCGGCTTCCTGGCCTATTCGGCCGATCAGCAGGAGGTGTTCCTGGGCCATTCCGTGACCCAGCAGAAGAACGTCTCCGAGGCGACAGCCAAGGTGATCGACGAGGAAATCCGCCGGAT
>CALAHL010000335.1 GCA_937891725.1 uncultured Rhodospirillaceae bacterium
CGCTGCACGGCATCGACGGGCTGATCACCTCCGGCACGGCGTCCTTCCGCCCCGGCCGCTTCGACGGTGGCGGCATGCGGTATCTCCGCTTCACCAACTGGCTCACCGAGATCGACCGCCTGTCGGGGCCGGTCGCCGCGATCTGGTTCGAGGAGGTCCGCCGCCACGCGGCCACCGACGCGGCCCATGTCTATGGCGGGCTCATGGCCACGCTGACCGCATGGGCTGAACTGCGCGGCATCCCCTATGAGGGCGTCCCGGTCGGCACGATCAAGCGTCATGCCACCGGCAAGGGCAACGCGCCGAAGACGGCGATGATCGCGGCCGTGCGGGCCCGGGGCTTCAGCCCTGCCGACGACAACGAGGCCGACGCCATCGCGCTCCTGCTCTGGGCGATCGAGACGAACGGGGGTGTCGCATGAGGTGGCACCCCAAAGGCTACGGCGGCCACCGCCGGGAACCGGATCAGGTGAAGCGCGACGGCTGGCGCGAGCAGGGTTTGCTCGCCGTCTCGCTCGCGGACGCGCGGCTGACCTGGCCGGAACGCGAACTCGTCCGCCAGCTGGGCGAAAAGCTCTACGGGCCGCGCCCCTCCGACGAAGGAGGGCGCCATGGATAGGTGGACCCCGTCCCTCGTCGAGGCCCGTCTCGCCGAAGCCGCGTTCGTGCTGAAGCGCCTGCCCGAGCCGCGACGGCAGGGCTACTTCAGCACGTGGCCCGAGATCGTCCACTCCTTCGCCGACAAGGTTGGCCAGGAGCCGAAACCGATGCGCGTGCTGCCCTCGCCGCAGGCGATCAGCCGGATGGAGGAGACGCTGACCTGGACCGCCTGCCTCGAGCCGATAGACGGTCGCATCGTCTGGATGAAAGCCCATGGCGAGCGGTGGAAGGAGATCTGCTGGTCCGCCGGGCTGCATCGGTCCGCTGCGCATCATCATTGGCAATTCGGCCTCGCGGTGATCGCGCTGACCCTCAACAAGCGGCGGTTCAACCGCAACCTGTCGAAGCGGCGCGTGATCGAACTGGCCGGTGGCGCGTAACCCCTCGCGCCAGGTAGAAAATTGTCCGCCGGACAGTTTTCGAAGGGACAGAATGCCCCCTCCCGGGCTATAAAGGTGATAGGCTCGGGAGGGGCGCGCGCGAGACAGGGACACCCGGCACGCAGACCGGCATTGATCCGCGGCGTTATAACACCTATCATAACGCTGTCCGGTTCAGGAGGGTGGCGATGACCCAGCTCAAGGTGACGACAGTGGGCAACTCGGTCGGTGTGGTTCTTCCCAAGGACCTCCTGGCCAAGCTGCGTGTCTCGAAGGGGGATACGATCTTCGCGGTCGAGACGCCGAACGGTGTGGAACTCACCCCCTACGATCCCGCCTTCGCGGCCCAGATCGACATGGCCGAGGCGCTGATGCGCGAAGATCGTGATGTGCTGAAGAAACTGGCGGAATGACCGAGCCGGTCTGGATCCGCGCGGATGTCGCGCGCGCGATCCATCGCAGGCAGATCGCCGAGCATGGCGGTGTGGACGGACTGCGTGATCCCGGGCTTTTGGCCTCGGCGCTCGAGCGGCCGAAATCGCTGCTTGCCTACGGCGATCCGGCGCCCGAC
>CALAHL010000336.1 GCA_937891725.1 uncultured Rhodospirillaceae bacterium
GGCCTGGACGGATGGCCGAGATCGGACAACGCTGTTTTGGCTTGGGCATCCGCAATCCCCTGATCGTGACGGATCGCGGCAGCCGTGACCTGCCGTTTATAGCACGACTCCAAGCCGTGCTCTTGGAGGCAAAGTTGAAGGTAGGCCTATTTTCGGACATCTCGCCCAATCCGGTGGACGGTGAGATTGGGGCAGGCCGGGCGGCTTTCCTTGTGGGAGGCCATGATGCGATCATCGCGATCGGTGGCGGCAGTGCCATGGATGGCGGCAAGGCGATTTGCCTGACGGCCCGTAACGACCTTGATCTCTGGGCTTTCGAATACGAACAGCCGGTGCCGGTGATGGCTCAGGGCCACACATTTCCAGCCTTGATTACCATTCCCACGACTGCTGGCACGGGTGCCGAAACCGAAAGCACCGCTATGGTCACCCACTCAGCAAAGGGTATGAAGTTCTGCGTCTGGCACCCAGAGCTGAAGCCCGCTCTGGCTCTCTTGGACCCAGAACTGACAGTCGGTTTGCCAAGAACTCTCACGGCTTGGACAGGGGCCGATGCGCTTGTCCACGCCATCGAGGCCTATCTGGTGCCGGGCTTTCACCCCTTGTGCGATGGCCTTGCGCTGGAAGGGTTGGCCCTCATCGCAAAGTGGCTGCACATCGCCGTCGAAGAACCTCGGAACCTGGCCGCACGCGGCGGCATGCTGACGGGGTCCTGCCTTGCCGGAATCGCCTTCCTTAAGGGTCTCGGGCTTGTCCATGCGATTTCCCATATGGTCGGGGCCGAATTCAATACCCAACACGGCCTGACCAATGCGATCCTGTTGCCGGTGGTGCTGCGCTTCAATCTGCCCGGACAGGAGGAGAAGGTCCACCGCATGGCGCAGGCGATGGGCCTGACCGACACGTCAGTTCCCGGCTTCATCTCAGCAGTCGAGGCGCTGCTCGACCAGATCGGGATTCCGAAGTCCTTGGGCGAGATTGGCGTACCTGCCGATTGCGCTGCAAGGATCGCCGGAAAGGCCCTGAAAGACAGTGCCGCGCGCACCAACCCCCGCACTGCCACTCTAGCCGAGGTCGTTACTTTGACCGAAACCGCCATCGCCAAGGCACGTTGACAAGAAGGACCGGGCAAATGCACAACCTGACGAAATTCTACATCGGCGGCCAATGGGTCGAGCCTCTGTCCTCAGCCACCCTGCCAATTCTGAACCCGGCGACCGAGGCGCAAATAGGCACTGTCGCTATGGGCAACGCCGCAGACGCGGATCGTGCCGTAGCTGCCGCTAAGGCAGCATTTACAGGTTTCTCGACCACGCCCAAACAGGAGAGGCTTGATCTTCTGCATCGGTTGAAGGCTGCGACCGAAAGGCGTTTCGAGGATCTGGCGCAGGCCATGCGGATGGAGATGGGTGCGCCGATCACCATGGCGCGAGCTGCCCAAGCGGATGCGGCGATTGGCCATCTGCAGGGCTTCATCGACGCGTTGAACGAACTCGAAGAGCGCAAGGTACTAACCAACGGCGACATCCTTGTGCGCGAACCGATCGGTATCTGTGGGCTGATCACACCCTGGAACTGGCCCATGAACCAGATCGCACTCAAAGTCATCCCCGCACTGGCCACAGGTTCAACTTGCGTCTTGAAGCCCTCGGAGCACACGCCCATCTCGGCGATGATTTACGCCGAAATCATTGACGAGGCGGGCTATCCGTCCGGAGTGTTCAATCTGGTGAATGGGGATGGCCCAACGGTAGGTGCGGCCCTGTCGCGCCACCCTGACATCCAAATGATGTCTTTCACCGGCTCGACCCGAGCCGGGATCGCAGTCACCCGTGACGCTGCCGAAACGGTCAAGCGCGTGACGCTGGAACTGGGAGGCAAGTCACCTAACCTCGTCTTCGCCG
>CALAHL010000337.1 GCA_937891725.1 uncultured Rhodospirillaceae bacterium
ATATTATTGAATGTTTATTTTTTCGAAAAAACGACCATGAATTTCAATCTGAGATTTCCCGATGCCTCGACCACCGCCCAAAAACATGTGGTCTTGTTGGGTAATTTTAGTAATTAGAACAGCTGGGTCTTTGCCATCCTTAAAAGGGGTCATCACTGCTATCCGGTTTCCATCCCTATCGCCGCCTCCCGAAGTCGAGTTGGAGCGTGCAGATACCGAGGATTGCACGTGGGGTTCTCACATGGCCCCTACTGTCGGCACTCCTCCGGAATATCGCGTCCTGAAGCTTTCTGAACGGCCGATCGGATGTCCTCTGGGGTTTCCGCGTCGAGGAACAAGCCCTTCGTCAGATCCGCCACGCAGCGCAAATCGTTGATGTTTCGGCTGGCCGCGACGCCGCTGACGACCGCAAAGGGAAGGTTCAGCTTCAAACTGCGGGCCGCCGCGCAAGGGTCGTCACCGCAACTGTCCAAACCGTCGGAAATGAGCACGACATTGACCGGCTTATCGCCGGACCGCCCATTCGACGTCAGTTCCGGAAGAGATCGAAGCGTTCGCGCCAACTGGTCCTGACCCTAATTCTGGTCCAGCCGCTATCCGGCTTTTCGGGCTGGGTTGATTTGGGCGGCAAAGGCACTGGGCGTCAAGGTTCCCAGGCTGGAATGCGGCCGGTTCAGACTGAAGTTCACCTTCCAGTGTTCGATCCCGGCCCGCGCGTCCGTCAGTTTCAGGAACCACGCGGTCCTCAAGTCCTTGTCGATCCCACCGGCCGAAGGCTTCGATTAGCGGCACCTGATGGTGGGGATCGAGCCTGTGGTGTGGCCTAGGCAGCCCTTGCATTGGGCGGATCAGCTCTCAATCCTCACCTTAACTCGAGACCGAAATTCGATCGTTTGAGAGGCCCGTGGCAATCTCAAATGATCGATGAATTTCACGCCTAACCAATAGGATAGAGCGTATTCACACATGCGAACTGATCCCGAAGTGATCCTGCCATCGTGCGATCGGCGCTAGATCTCGGCTCCGGGCACAATCCGGACTTCCGGAAGCGGGATCAGGAAATCGCCCTTGAACCCGTTGGCCTTCAGCTTCGGCATCAGTTCGTCGGCAATATGCCAAGACAGCATCAGCGCGTAGTCCGGCTGGTCCGCATACAAACGCCGCTCATCTTCGATGGGAATCCGAGTACCCGGAATCAGCCCGCCGATCTTGGGTGAGTTCGGCACTTCCAGAACGGTCTCGATAAGATCCACGTCCAGTCCCGAGTAGTTGATCAGGGTCGACGCCCGGGACGGGGCCCCGACGCCGAACACCCGTTTGCCTTGTCCGGCCAGATCCGTGAGCAAAGTGGGCAGCGCGCGCCGCACCGATGTTGCCCGCTTTGAAAGTTGCTCGAACACAGAGCCGTCCGTTAGGCCCAGCTGCCCCTCCCAGTCCAGAAGCGCGGCCACGGACGGGTCGATCGGCATCTGGCCCTTGGCGGAAGCGTACACACGGATCGAACCGCCGTGGGTCGGGATCCGAACCACCCGAAAGACTTCCATGCCGTGTCTGGCGAACAAGGCGTTCAAGCTGTCGAGTGCATAATAGCGCAGGTGTTCATGATAGACCGTATCGACCTGGACGGTCTCCACCAAAGCCCCCAGATAGTGCGACTCCGAGATGAACAGGCCGCCTTTGGCCAAGAGCTTTCCGATCGCCGCCATCACCTTGTCGACGTCGGCAATATGAGCGAACACGTTGGCGGCCGTCACGATGCCGGGCGTCCCGACGCGGGATTGCACGTCGCGGACGGTCGCCATGTTGAAATAGGCCTGGGTGGTCTCGATCC
>CALAHL010000338.1 GCA_937891725.1 uncultured Rhodospirillaceae bacterium
TGGAGAGCCTTGAGGGCAAGCGCGGCATGGTCCGGGCGAAACCGCCGATCCCGGCGATTGCCGGTCTGTTCGGCAAGCCGACCGTGGTCAACAACGTGCTGTCGCTCGCAGCTGTGCCGACGATCCTGGCCAAGGGGGCGGCCTTCTACAAGGATTTCGGTGTCGGACGGTCGCGCGGCACCCAGGCGTTCCAGTTGGCGGGCAACATCAGGCACGGTGGGCTGGTCGAGAAGGCCTTCGGGATCACCCTGCGGGAGCTGATCGAGGGTTTTGGCGGCGGCACCGCCACCGGGCGCCCGTTCCGCACCGCCCAGCTTGGCGGCCCGCTCGGCGCCTATGTCAGCGACGACATGCTGGATCTCGAGATGGACTACGAAAGCGTTGCGGCGGCGAGGGCGATGCTCGGGCATGGCGGAATCGTCGTGTTTGATGACAGCGTCGACATGGCTCAGATGGCGCGCTTCGCATTCGAATTCTGCGAGATCGAGAGCTGCGGGAAATGCACCCCCTGCCGGATCGGGTCGGTGCGTGGAAAGGAAACCGTCGAAAAGATTCTGTCCGGTCGCGATGTCGCCAAGAATATCGCCCTGGTCGAGGATCTCTGCGAGGTCATGACCGATGGATCGCTTTGCGCGATGGGCGGTCTGACCCCGATGCCGGTGCTGAGTGCCCTGCGCCTGTTCCCCGAGGATTTTGATCGCGCGCCCGCGATTGCCGCCGAATAGATTTTGGAGACGAGACAATGGCCTTGATCGACGAAGTTGATTTCGGAACCCCCGCCCGCTCCGGCGAGACCACGGTTACGCTGTTGATCGACGGTGCCCAGGTGACGGTGCCCGAGGGCACCTCGATCATGCGGGCGGCCCAGGTGGTCAGCCGGCCGATCCCTAAACTCTGCGCCACCGACAAGCTGGAGCCGTTCGGATCCTGCCGGATGTGTCTGGTCGAGATCGAGGGCGTGCGCGGCACCCCCGCCTCCTGCACCACGCCGGTGCGCGAGGGCATGAATGTCACCACTCAGAACGCCCGGCTGGAGCGGATCCGGAAGGGCGTGATGGAGCTCTATATCTCCGATCACCCGCTCGACTGTCTGACCTGTGCCGCCAACGGAGACTGCGAACTGCAGGACACCGCGGGCGAGGTTGGCTTGCGCGAAGTGCGCTACGGAATGGATGGCGCCAACCATTTCCACGACGAAGTTAAGGACCCGATCGATACCTCCAACCCGTATTTCCAGTTCGAAGCCTCCAAGTGCATCGCGTGTTCTCGCTGCGTCCGGGCCTGTGACGAGGTGCAGGGCACTCTGGCGCTGACGCTCCAGGGTCGGGGCTTCGCCTCGAAGATTTCCGCCGGCCTGGAGATGGACGATTTCTTCAGCTCCGAATGCGTCTCCTGCGGTGCCTGCGTGCAGGCCTGCCCGACCGCGACCCTGATGGAAAAGTCGGTGGTCGATCACGGGGTGCCGACCCGCAGTGTCGAGACCACCTGCGCCTATTGCGGCGTCGGCTGTTCGTTCAAGGCCGAGCTGAAGGGCAGCGAGGTCATCCGTATGGTGCCCAGCAAGTCGGGCGGGGCGAACGAAGGCCATTCCTGCGTGAAGGGCCGGTTCGCCTGGGGCTATGCCAGTCACAAGGACCGGATCACCACGCCGATGGTACGGGAGAGGGCGACCGATCCCTGGCGCAAGGCGAACTGGGACGAGGCGATCGACTTCATCGCGACCCGGTTCAAGGGCATCCAGGCGCGGCACGGCAAGGGGTCGATCGGCGGCATCACCTCCTCCCGCTGCACCAACGAAGAGGTCTACGTTGTTCAGAAGATGATCCGGGCGGCATTCGGCAACAACAATGTGGATACCTGTGCGCGGGTCTGTCATTCGCCGACCGGCTACGGGCTGAAGACCACGTTCGGCACCTCGGCCGGGACCCAGAACTTCAAATCGGTCGAACAGGCCGATGTCATCCTGCTGATCGGCGCCAATCCGACCGACGGCCACCCGGTGTTCGCCTCGCGCATGAAGCGCCGGTTGCGGCAGGGGGCCAAGATCATCGTGGTCGATCCACGCCGGATCGATCTGGTCCGCACTCCGCATATCGAAGCGGCCCATCATGTCCCGTTGCGCCCCGGTACCAATGTGGCGGTGATGAACGCCTTCGCCCATACCATCGTGACCGAGGGTCTGGTGGACGAGGCCTTCGTGGCCGAGCGCTGCGACATGATGGAGTTCGAGCGCTGGCGCGCGTTTGCGGCCGAGCCGGAGAATGCGCCGGAAGCCCTGGCCGAAAAGGTCGGCGTCGATGCCGAGACCCTGCGGGCCGCCGCCCGGACCTTCGCGGCCGCGCCGAACGGGGCGATCTATTACGGCCTGGGCGTGACCGAGCACAGCCAGGGCTCCACCATGGTCATGTGCATGGCCAATCTGGCGATGGCGACCGGAAATATCGGCCGCGAGGGTGTCGGCGTGAACCCGCTGCGCGGCCAGAACAATGTGCAGGGCTCCTGCGATATGGGCTCGTTCCCGCACGAGCTGCCGGGCTACCGCCATATCTCCGATACCGACACCCGCGCTCTGTTCGAGGGCGATTGGGGTGTGGATCTGCA
>CALAHL010000339.1 GCA_937891725.1 uncultured Rhodospirillaceae bacterium
GCAAGCAGAACCCGAAGGGAATCCGGCAGGGTAACGCGTTGATCCAGCGCCACAAGGTCAAGATCGACACCTTTTTTCACTTCGTTCACAAGAATTTTCCTTGCGTTTAAGGATGCGGTATGGGGTTTCACTTAGAGTGTTCGTACCGGAAAGCGAATACGCCGCATGCCGTTCTACGATGGCATTTTTTAGACGAGGAAACAGGAAGCAATCCGCATTTTCGATATCAAGCTGGGCGACGAGGAAGGCCGGGTCCGGGCTCTGGAGCGGCTCGACATTCTGGACACCCAGGAGGAAACGGCTTTTGAACTCGTCGCGACCCTGGTCCGTCAGGTGCTCAAGGTGCCGATGAGCGGGGTATCGCTGATCGACCGGCGTCGGCATTGGTTCAAGGCACGGCGCGGCATTGATGCCCAGGAGTTTGACCGGGAGCTCTCTTTCTGCTCCCGAACCATCGACCAATCAGGGGCCCTTCTGATCTCCGATGCACGCGCAGACCCGCTCTACGCCAGCCACCCCTTCGTTGTCGACGACCCGAATGTCGTCAGTTATGCCGGCTTTCCGCTGACCACTCCCGACGGATACAATATCGGCAGCCTATGTGCGATCGGAACCGAGCCGCACGCGTTCACCTCGGAAGAAGTCGAGATTCTTTCCAATTTCGCGAAGATCTTGATGGACACCATCGAACTCCGCCAAATCGCATCTGCGGACGGTCTCACTGGTGCGATGACTCGACGGGCTTGGATAACAGAAGCCAAATCGGAACTTCGACGGGCCGCGCGGTACAATCACCCGGTCTCCCTCGCCATTATGGACATCGATAAATTCAAACTTGTGAATGATACCTGGGGACACCCCGCCGGCGATGTCGTGATTGCGGGCCTAGCCGACCTAACGATGGATTTAATACGGGATTCCGACCTTTTCGGCAGGTTAGGCGGTGAGGAATTTGCCCTGTTGATGCCGGAAACCTCGGCGGATCAAGCCACCGCTATGGCCGACCGACTGCGGTCACATTTCGAGACAAAAGCGTTCGACATCAAAAAAGCCGGTCCAATCTCCTGCACCGTCAGCATCGGTGTCGCTCACGCGAGGTCGGAAGACGATACGATAGACCAGATGATGGAGCGCGCCGATCAGGCCTTGTATCGCGCCAAGACCGGCGGACGGAACCGGGTGAGCCTCTCGACCGACGGATAACTCTTCTAGTGGTTGGCCGAGAAACTCTCCAACCGGTGTATCAGATAGGCGGCATCCTGCTCGGACACCCCATTCTGTTCGGGATCGAAGGTGGTGAGCACCCGCTCGATCACCGTACGGCCAAAATGCGCGACGGCATCCGGCCGGTCGCTCATCTCGGTCTCCCGCACCACGTCGACGGCACAGCGAAGGACCAACCGATCCGCGGGAGGCAACCCCGCCTTCTCGATCAGAGCGTCGAAACCCTTTCCGCCCGCGTCGTGGATCAGCGCTCGGGCATTGCGAAGCGGCACCTGGCCCTTAGTGGCCAAGGAGGCCTCCAGGAAAGGAATATCGCCGGTGCAGGCCGCCCGCACCATGATCGAGCCGCTGAGCCGTCCGTTGCGATGCAGTTCCGCCACCAGGGCCTCCACAGACTGACCGTCGCTGGTCAGGTTCAGGGTCGCGCGTTCACGCGCCTCCAGCACCAGGTCACTGGCTACGTCTTCAGGCAAGGCATGGCGCACCAGAAGATCCTGGCGCAGGCGTTCGGAGACAAGTGAGACAAGTCGCTCGGCAATCCCGATCGGCAGCGTCGCGCGGGCAACCAGGGGGCCCTGGACCCGCTCACTGTCGCCAAACCGATCAATGACTCGGCCCATCGCAGGTTCATCCAGCTCCGCGCCTGGATTCGAGACCAGTGCGGCGACCACCGGCTCGGTGCCACTGTCGACTAAGGCACTCGAGAGGGTCGCGGAAAGATGCGCCCGTCCGGCAATGGCCAATTGCTTGGACTCATCACCGGCGTTCACGATCTCCATGAGATCCCTGTCGCTCAGGACACTCGACAAGGTCAGAACCGGGGTCGCGACCGCGGCGTCATCTCGGGCCAGCGTTTTCGCGATGTCGGGATCTAGCCGGGGCGAGGCGGCAACCGCGCGCCCCAAACATTCCCGGACATGCAACTCAACATCTGCTGCCAGCGCTCGGATGATTTCGGTCGCTGCCGTCCGCTCTTGAACGCTCAATCCCTCGAGATCGAGGGTGGCACCCATTGCGGACGCCACATCTGCCCGGCTTCCCGCGCCCGAGTCCTTCGCCAATTTCGCGACCAGATCCGCCGTCGGAAGCGGTTTTGCTCCGCCCTTGGCGCCTGCACCCGATGAATTCTTGGAGGTCATCCGTCATCCTTCCAACCGCAGGTGCCCAGGGAATCCGACACAGCCAGTATCCCGGAATGCTATCACCAAATAGTTAGCAGTTCATTGACGACGCTCCAAACGCTCGGACGCCCGTCAGCCTCGCACCACCATAACCGAGCACTTGGCATGTCGGACCACACGAGCGGCATTCGGACCCAAAAGATAAGGCAATGTCAGCGTAGCGTGTTGAAGAATGGCGAGGGGCGATATGTAGGTG
>CALAHL010000340.1 GCA_937891725.1 uncultured Rhodospirillaceae bacterium
CCCTGGTCATAAAGCAAGCCGACCCAAAGCGCCGGAAGCGCGCAGATCCGATTCCACGGCCCGCCGTCGGCGCCGCGCATCTCAATATATTTTTTCAGGCGGACTTCCTGGAACACGGTGGTGGTGTGATCCGACCAATCCCCCATGCCAGGGGTCTGGCCCGGCACATCTTCCAACTTGCCGACCATGAAATCCCGGAAGCTCTTGCCTGCCACGTCGATATATTTGCCGTCGCGATAAACGAAGTACATCGGAACATCGAGCATATAGTCGACATAGCGCTCGAAGCCGAACCCGTCCTCGAAAACGAACGGCAGCATGCCGCATCGGTCCGGATCGGTGTCGGTCCAGACATGGCTTCTGAAGCTCTTGAAGCCGTTCGGCTTGCCCTCGGTGAAGGGAGAATTGGCGAACAGGGAGGTGGCGATCGGCTGCAGTGCCAGGCTGACCCGGTACTTTTCCACCATATCGGCCTCACTCTCGAAATCGAGATTGGCCTGAACGGTACAGGTCCGTTTCATCATGTCGATGCCGAGATTGCCGACCAACGGCATATAGCGCTTCATGATTTCGTAGCGGCCCTTTGGCATCCAATGGATGTCCTCGCGGGTCGCTTTCGGCCGGAAGCCAAGGCCCAGCATCGCCACGCCCAGCTCGTCACAGACCTCTTTCACCTGCGCCAGGTGGGTATGCACCTCGTCGCAGGTCTGATGGATATTCTCCAGCGGCGCGCCGGACAGCTCGAACTGGCCACCCGGTTCCAGAGTGATCGCGCAACGGTCTTGGACCAGCGCAATGGTGTTGCCGTGTTCCTGAATCCGCTCCCAACCGAAGCGGGTCAGCCCTTCCAGGATGGCGCCGATCCCGTCCTTGCCCTCATAGGGCAACGGGGCATGATCGGACAGCCGGAAGGCAAACTTCTCGTGCTCCGTCCCCACGCGCCATTCGGAGCGCGGCTTGCAGGCGGACGAGAACCACTCGACCAGTTGATCCTTGCTCTCGATTGGAGCTCCAGCGTCTTCGGGCGGCCGCGACATGCATACTCCGGTCTTTTGGGCCGCCGAGCGGCCGGGTCTGTCATTCCAGTCCGTTCATACCAGCCGTTGCCGGCTCATCTCCAATCACCGGCCATGGTCTGCCAGGCAGCCACCACCGCCAATGCCGCCGTATCCGCACGCAACAAACGTGGGCCCAGACTAACCGGCTTAACAAACGGCAGCGACCGCAGCCGGTCAAGTTCCTCTTCGGCAAAGCCGCCTTCCGGTCCGATCACAAATCCGACAGTATTGGTGGAGGACAAGTGATCGTCCGACAGGGCCTCGGCAAGAGGCTGTCCGGCATGGGTCTCATCGCAGAGGATCAGCGGTCGGTCTTCCGGCCAGGCATCCAGCACCAGGTCCAGCTTCTCCAGTTCCCGCACCTCGGGAATCGTCAGCCGATCGGATTGCTCGGCCGCCTCGATCGCATTGGCGGCCAATCGGTCCAAATTGACCCGGTCAACGATCGTCCGCCGGGTCATCACCGGCCACAGCACCGCCACCCCGAGTTCGGTCGCCTTCTGTGCCAGGAAGTCGATCCGTGCCCTTTTGATCGGCGCGAAGACAAGCCAGACATCCGGCTCATTGCGCTGTGGCCGCGTCTGTTCCACCAAGGCCAAGGTCGCGGCTTTCTTATCCGCGCTCTCGATTCGCGCCCGCCACTCACCATCCCGACCATTGAACAGCGCGAGCTCGTCCCCCGGCCCAAGCCGCAGCACATTCCGCAAATAGTGCGCCTGTGCCTCGGTGACGGCGACCGTCGCCGCGTCATCAAGCGGGGTCGCCACGTGCAGGCGGGTTTCAAGACCATCCTTCATACCGGCGGTTTAGACCGGAGCGCGGCGTCTCGCAACCTTCCGTCGACGCCCGACCTTACAAGATTGTATACAAGACTGTACAAGCCGCGCCGTGCGACCTATTTTCGTCGTCTAACCAACGTTTTGAAACGAGGAACGAACCGATGGCGGAAGTGGATGTGGTCATCGTCGGGGCCGGCAATGCGGCGCTCTGCGCAGCCCTCTCGGCGCGCGAGCAAGGGGCCAGTGTGGTGGTCCTGGAGCGCGCTTCAGAAGACGAGGGCGGGGGCAATACCCGGTTCACGGCCGGTGCCATCCGCACCGTCTACAATGGGGTCGACGATCTTCGGGCGCTAATGCCCGATCTGACCGATGAGGAAGTCGCGATCACCGATTTTGGCACATATACCCAGGATCAGTTCTTCGACGACATGTTTCGGGTCACCCAATACCGCTGCGACGCGGATCTGGCGGAAAAACTGGTCACGCGCTCCTACGACACCCTGATGTGGATGAAAGACAAGGGCGTTCGGTTCCAGCCGATCTGGGGCCGGCAGGCCTTCAAGGTCGATGGGAAATTCAAGTTTTGGGGCGGGCTGACGGTAGAGGCTTGGGGCGGCGGGCCCGGCCTGGTCGAGTCGCTGTGGAAGATCGCGGAGAAGAGCGGCATAGAAATCCGGTATTCCACGCGCGCAATAG
>CALAHL010000341.1 GCA_937891725.1 uncultured Rhodospirillaceae bacterium
ACCATCTTGATCCCCTCCTCAACCGTCATGTTGAGCTTGTAGAGTTCGCCACGCGGCAGAAACAGAAGAAACCCTGAGGTCGGGTTCGGCGTGGTCGGCAGGAACACGTTGACCATTTCGTCCTCGGTCAGGTTCTGCACCTCGCCGACGGTGTCGCCCGTGATGAACCCGATCGCCCAAATCCCCCGCCGAGGATATTCGACCAGGACAACCTGGCGGAACGCGTTGGATTTCTGGGCCAGCACCGTCTCGAGAATCTGCTTCAGCGCGCTGTGCAGATTTCGGGCAACCGGCATCCGCGCCATCAGGCGATCGAACAGACCCAGAACCCAGCGGCCCAGAAGTCCGGCCGTGAACGCGCCGATCATCACCAGCACGACAATCGACACGAGCAGACCCAGGCCCGGTATCGAAAACGGCAGATAGGTCTCGGGATTGTACCGCGCCGGAATCAGCGGTTCGACCTGACTGTCGACGAAATCGACGAACAGCCAAACCAAATAAAGCGTGATCCCGATCGGGGCGGTAACCAGCACGCCGGCAAAGAAATAGGTCCGGAGGCGCGCCAACAGCGAGGCGGTGTGACGTGTCGACATTCTGGGGCTCAACCCTCCAGGAACAGCAAAAGATGGGCGAGCGTTTCCTCCGGTTCCTCTTCGGCGAGGAAGTGTCCGCACGGAACCGCCGTTCCGGACACCTTTTCATCGGTATATGGCGACCATATGGCAATCGGATCAAATGTGCGACCCACAACGCCCTGCCCGCCCCAAAGAACCTGGATCGGAATGGAGAGCGGTTGATCCCGATCCGACCGATCATGGTCAAGATCCAGGGTCGCTGAAGCCCGGTAGTCCTCGCAGGTCGCGTGGATGGTCTCGGGTTTCGAAAAATGCCGACGGTATTCCGCCATCACCTCCTCCGGGAACGCATCCGCAGTCCCGGCGAGCGCCATCTTGCGCGCCATATAGTAAGCCGGATCCGCTGCGATCAGCCGCTCGGGAAAATCGAAGGGCTGGATCAGGAAGAACCAATGATAATACCCGGTCGCGAACGCCATATCGGTTCGCTCGTACATGTCGAGGGTCGGGCAGATATCCAGCACCGACAGCCGGTCGACCCGGGCCCTGTGATCCCGTGCCAGGCGATGGGCGACCCGACCTCCCCGGTCATGTCCGACCACCGAGAACCGCTCATGTCCCAGAGCCGTCATCACCTCCGCCATGTCGGCAGCCATGGCCCTTTTGGAGTAAGGCGCGTGCGCCGCATCGGTCACAGGCTTGCCGCTCTCGCCATAGCCTCTGAGATCCGGGGCGACCACGGTAAACCGCTCCGCCAATTTCGGGGCGAGATGGCGCCACATCAGATGGGTTTGCGGGTAGCCGTGCAGCAGCAACAGCGCTGGCCCCGACCCGCCGGTGATCAGATGAATTTCTGTGCCGGAGGTCGCGACCGTCTGCTCCTGAAAGCCATCAAACCAAGGCATCGACGGCTCCATTGTATCGGTGACAACTTCCCATCTAGTAGCACTGTCCGCGCTCAGGCACACTGCAGATATGGTCCAAAGCACCGCCCCGACAAACCCCACCCGCTCCTCCCGCCCGGTCACCGAGTTCGGCCCAGGATTACGGAGGTTTTTCCTGCTCGAGGAGGGTGCCGTCTATTTGAACAACGGCTCTTACGGGGCGACGCCGAAATCGGTAATGAAGGCGCAGCGCGACTGGCAGGAGGCGCTGGAACGAGAGCCGAGCCGGTTCATGGAGCGGGAGTTTCGGCCGGCCATCAGGGTCGCGGCTGAACGCCTGTCGGGCTATCTCGGCGTGCCGGGCCGGGAGATCGCTTTGGTCGAGAATGCGACCATGGCTGTGAATGCCGTGCTGAATTCGATCTACTTCGCGCCGGGCGATGAAATTCTGATCAACTCCCAGACCTATAACGCGGTCAAGAACGCGGTTCTGCACATCTGCAAGCGGACCGGGGCTATACCGAAATGGGTCGACCTGCCGTTCCCGATACAATCGGCGGAACAGATCCTCGCCAATTTCACCGCCGGTCTGACTGCCCGGACGAAGCTCGTTGTGATCGACCATGTCACCTCACAGACCGCCGCCATCATGCCGGTTGCCGAGATGGCGGCGGCGGCACGCGCGGTCGGGGCGTTCGTTCTGGTCGACGGCGCGCATGCGCCTGGAATGGTGCCGCTCGACCTGCCGTCGACCGGGGCCCATTGGTATACCGGCAACTGCCATAAGTGGATGTTCTCGCCGAAGGGGTGCGCCCTACTGTGGGCCGAGGCCAGCGTACGGGACACGCTGCACCCCTCGGTTGTCAG
>CALAHL010000342.1 GCA_937891725.1 uncultured Rhodospirillaceae bacterium
TATAGGCCCTGATGATGGTGAAATAGGTACATATACTCTCTGCATGCAATTATATCGTATTTCCCATAATATATATTATGCGCGTTTCAGAAAACATCTTAACGACTCGTTAACCGTCTCTCGTGCCGAGTTGTCCGTCAGGCGAATCCCTTGATCAGGTTCGCACGCACCTTCTCAAGCTTGATCATCACACGCTTGGTGGATTCCTGCTCGAAACCCGGATCGGTAGCCAATGCGTTCAGGCATTCGAGAAGATCGGCATTGATTTCACGCAGATGCGGATCACTGATCCGACTCTCGAACCACATGACCGCCGCGAGACGATCCCCGCGAGTGACCGGGTTGACCCGATGCACCGAGGTCGTGGCGTACACCACCGCACTGCCCACCGGCATTTTGAAGCTGGGCGCAAATGCCATGTCGCTGTCGATCACCAACTCGCCACCGTCATAGCTGCTGGGATCGCTGAGGAAGATCGTCATCGACAGATCCGCCCGCATCTCGTTTGGGGTATGCGGTGACAGATGATTATTGTCGACATGATCGTCGTAGCCGCCGCCCACACCCGTGCGAGAGATCAGCGTTGGAGACATTTTCACCGGGTCCGCCAAATACTGCAGCTGCAATGCCTGTTTTCGAACCATGTCCGTCAGAGCGCCCTGCACCATGCCCGCGATTTCAAACCGGAGCTTGGAGGTTGGATCGACCTCTTGGTTATGCTTTTTGGTGGCGTCCCGACCGGCGCTGCCCTTGCCGTCAACCCATGGTACGTCCGACAGCGCCAATCTGGCGGTGAGTCTGGCGGTCATCTCCGGCGACAACATGTCCGGGATCGGGTAGATGAACGGCATGTCGGAACTCTCCAGTGGCGCAGCCATCTGGTTACCCCAATATGCACGGCTTGCCTACCGCGCTCAGAACGGACAGTTTTGCGTGAAAGGTCCGGTTTCGGGTTTGAAGCCGGTCACCTCACCCGGTATCGTCCGGTCACCATGACAGAGCCACATCAATCCGCGCCCTTTCCCGTTGACGAACTGCCGACCGAGTCGTTTGAACGGCTTATCGCGGTGATGGCGGCCTTGCGTGATCCGGAGCGCGGCTGCCCGTGGGATATCGCGCAGAGTTTCGAGACCATCGCCCCGTATACAATCGAAGAGGCCTACGAGGTCGCGGAGGCCATCACCAATGGTAACAAGGCGGAGCTGAAGGACGAACTGGGCGATCTGCTGTTCCAGGTGGTCTATCACGCCCGCATGGCGCAGGAGGATGGCGACTTCGATGTCCGAGACGTCGCCACCGCCATCGCCGAGAAAATGCTCCGCCGGCACCCGCATGTGTTCGGCACGGCCTCAGTCGAGGACGCGGACGCGCAGACGCGCGCCTGGGAAGACAGCAAAGCCAGTGAGCGGATCGCAAAGGCCGAGGCCGAGGGACGTGTGCCCAGCGTGCTGGACGGTGTGTCTGCCGCCTACCCGGCTTTGATGCGTGCGGTCAAAATTCAGAAACGTGTGGTGCGCGTCGGTTTTGACTGGCCGAATAGCACTGATGTACTTGATAAGCTCGATGAGGAACTGGGCGAGCTGAAGCACGAGCTTGCCACTGGTTCCGTGCCGGATCGGGTTGAGGATGAGATGGGGGATCTGCTGTTCACGGTCGTGAACCTGGCGCGGCATTTGGGGGTCGACCCGGAAACCGCACTCAGACGCACCAACGGCAAGTTCGAGCGCCGGTTTCGCGCGGTCGAAGCGGCCCTGGCAGAGACAGGCCGCACCCCGGAAGACTCGTCCCTCGACGAAATGGGTCAGATTTGGATCGCGACGAAACTGAAAGAACACGCAAACACATGAAAACCAATCACTTTTGACAGGAGATCATCCTATGGCCAAGACAGTCTTCATCACCGGCGCGACCTCGGGCTTCGGCCGGGCCACCGCCAAACGCTTCGATGCCGAGGGTTGGCAGACCATCATCACCGGTCGCCGGGGCGAGCGTCTGGACAGCTTGAAGGCCGAACTCACCAACCCTTGCCATAGCGCCATTCTCGACGTCACCAAGAAGGACGACGTCAATGCGCTGGTCGAGGCCCTGCCCGCTGCGTTCACGCCGATCGACGTGCTGGTGAACAATGCCGGCCTGGCCCTGGGCCTTGAGGGCGCCGATGAGGTTGCCATGGACGATTGGGAGACCATGATCGACACCAACATCAAGGGTCTGCTGTACTGCACCCGTGCGATCTTGCCGCAGATGGTGGCGAACGGGTATGGCCATGTGGTGAACATCGGATCAATCGCCGGGAATTGGCCGTATCCGGGCGGGAATGTTTACGGTGCCACAAAGGCTTTTGTTCGTCAGTTCACCCTAAATCTGAGGGCAGATCTGGTGGGCAAGAACATCCACGCGACCGACATTGAACCCGGTCTGGCCGAGACCGAGTTCTCCCAGGTGCGCTTCAAGGGCGATGCCGACAAGGCGGCGCAGGTCTATGACGATGTGGATCCGTTGCAGCCGACCGACATCGCGGACGCGGTGTTCTGGGCGGCCTCCCGGCCCCGCAATGTCAACATCAATCGGATCGAGATGATGGCGGGTGCGCAGGCATTCTCACCCTTCAACATCGTGCGTGGCTTGAAGTAAGCTGCGGGCACCATTTGGCACAGGAGGTCGTTATGACCGCACGGGTATTCATCGATGGCGAAGCAGGCACCACGGGTCTTCAGATCCGCGACCACCTGTTGGCTCGCGATGATATCTCCCTGGTCTCGCTGGACGAGGCCCGGCGCAAGGACCCCGCCGCCCGGCGGGAGGCCTTGTCCGCGGCCGATGTGGCGATCCTGTGCCTGCCTGACGATGCCGCACGGGAGACGGCGGCTCTGGCCGACGGCCTCCCGGTCAAGCTGATCGACGCGTCGACCGCGCACCGTACTGCGGAGGGTTGGACCTTTGGGTTTCCGGAGTTCCGCGCGGGCCAGCGGGATGCGATCGTCGCGGCGGATCGGGTCTCGAACCCCGGCTGTTACTCAACCGGTGCCATTGCGATCCTGGCGCCGCTGGTGGCCGCTGATCTGGTGCCGGCGGACCATCCGATCACGATAAACGCCGTCTCCGGATATACCGGCGGCGGTAAAGCCTTGATCGCTCGGTATGAAGATCGGGATATCCCCGGTTTCAAGCCGGATGTGTTCTGGAACTATGGCCTCACCCTCGCCCACAAGCACGTGCCTGAAATCATCCGGTGGAGCGGCTTGGCCCATCCGCCGATCTTTCAGCCGTCGGTCGCGGCCTATGCCCAGGGGATGCTGGTGAGCGTGCCGCTCGCGCTGTGGTCGTTGCCGAAGCGCCCAGAATCCGCGGATCTCCACGCAGCCCTGGCGGCCCAGTACCAGGGCAGCCGGTTCGTTCGGGTGGTCCCGATCGGCGAGGCTGCGGGCATGAAGGAGCTGGATCCGCAATCTCTCAACGGCACCAATATGTTGGAGCTGTTTCTGTTCGCCGACGATGCGACCGGCCGCGCGGTCGTCACCGCCCGTCTCGACAATCTCGGCAAGGGTGCGTCGGGGGCGGCGGTGCAGAACCTCAACCTGATGATGGGGCTGGCCGAGGATGCCGGACTGGCGGCGAAAGCGGCCGCCTGACCGGACACTGTTCACGATATTCGGGCCAATACTGGGCATTTTTTCTGATTGTCAATTCTAACCTGACAATCCGTAAAAACCTGTGCCAGCTTGGTTTTTATGGCATATTTGTTCTTTTTATGTTCTCTTTTCCTTGAGGACTATCGGGGTGGGAGAGAGAATATGCTCAACGCGAGTCAGGCACGAAAACATCAGGCGTTCCGCGATTTGCATACGCGGGACGGATCCTTCGTGATCCCGAATCCTTGGAACGGCGGGACCGCGATGATCCTGGAACAGCTCGGGTTTGAGGCGCTGGCGACCACAAGTGCGGGATTTGCGTTCAACGCGGGTCGGCAGGATTCCGCAGAAGACCTGAGCGGCGAAATGGTGCTCGAAAACGCGCGCGAAATCGTGGAAGCGACCGCCCTTCCCGTCTCGGCCGATCTTGAGGGCGGCTTCGGGGACACGCCGGAGGCCTGCGCCGAGACCATCCGGCAGGCCTGTGCGGTCGGCCTGGTCGGCGGCTCGATCGAGGACGCGACCGGCAGGCCCGAGGATCCGATCTTTTCGTTTGAACTGCCAGTTGACCGGATCCAAGCGGCCGTGGCGGCGGCCAAGGATCTGCCGTTCCTGCTGACCGCTCGGGCCGAGAACTACCTCTATGGCCGTCCGGATCTGGCCGACACGATCCGCCGCCTGCAGGCGTTTTCCGAAGCCGGTGCCGAGGTGCTCTACGCGCCGGGCCTGCCGGACCTGGAGACGATCCGCACCCTCTGCCGGGAGGTCGACAGGCCGGTGAACGTGGTGATGGGGCTGTCGGGACCGAATTTCAGCGTGGCCGAACTCCAGGACGCCGGCGTCAAACGGATCAGCGTCGGCGGTGCCTTCGCCCGCGCGGCTCTTGGCGCGTTCATTCGAGCGGCGCGCGAGGTACAGGAGA
>CALAHL010000343.1 GCA_937891725.1 uncultured Rhodospirillaceae bacterium
CATGAAAAAGTTCGGGTTTTGGGGTAGGGCCAGTATAACTGATTGCAAAGCAGATGTTTTTCAGGGCGTGAAACTCGCCGCTACGGCCAAATGGACCGGAGACCTTGGTTGATTGCGAGGTAGTCCGGATGGTCCGGACCCAAACGCCCGGTGCGGATCAGCCAATCGATCACCACCAGATTGCAGTTGTACTTGAACGCATCCAGCTCGGTGCGGACCAGCCGTGCGACCTCGTGCGCTGGATACAGGGTGAAGCCTTGGACCTCTCCGTCGACCGGCACCGGTGTGAAGCCGGCATCGAGATCGATGTCATAGGCCAACATGGCATGCCGCCGGAGGCCATCTGGCACCTCCATCGCATAGGACAGGACCGAAACCGGACGCGCAGTTCGGGCCAGGGATTCCGGCATGCCGGCCTCCTCAGCGCATTCCTTGATGACGTTTTCCTGGGGAGTCAGGCCGCTTGGGTGACCGCCGGCGACCATGTTGTCCAGCTTGCCCGGAAAGGTCGACTTGTCGAAGGCCCGTTGCGCCACCCACATCCGATCGTCCTCCTGCGCCCCGTTCCGAACCACGCCATTGAGGTGGAAGCCGCTGTTCACGATGCCGAAGGAGGTCGTAGCCGCGCGGTCGATATCGAACATCGGGGGCGATCCCAGGGTCTCGATTACGGCATAGAACTCACCCCGAAGCTTGGGGACCAGGCCCTCCGACGCCAGCTGCGCGACGACGGCGCCGATTTGCTCCGTTCGGGTCGCGATATCGGAGCGTGGTGGTGCGAGAGGCTCCGCGAGGCTGATCTGCTCCGCCTCCACGCGAAAGGCTTGGGGAAACCGGCGCAGCTCATCCGCCAGGCCATTTCGAACCCATCCGAAGATCCGGCCGTCGATCCGAAACGGCCGGAATCCCGAAATGTCATAGCGGTTGCAGTGATGTATATGGTCGAGGAAATCCATGGGTTCTGATAGCCCATGCGCTGGAAGAGTGCCAGAGCAGCGCAGGGTCAGCGCGTCCTGGTGACAAAACGACGTGACATAAAAAGTGTCTATTGAAGTTGACACTCAGGCAAGTCCCTGGATAGAATCTGGACATCGCTCATGCCTAGATCGCAGTTCCAAGGAGCCCTGCGTCTGTCCAAATGCTCCGGATGACTGCCGTTGAGTGGATAGAGTGAGCCCGCCTATGGCGGCTTCACCCTGAGCAGTTCCCTCATCGGCGCTGTTTGCGCAGAGGCGTTGTCGATGCCGAAGTCCGAGTTGCACCAAGGCGAAACGTCCCGTGTGAGAATTGCGATCCTCACGCTTGACGGTCATCTGACGGCTTCGGTGGCGCGCGCGGAAAGAGCCATCCGGGCCGATATTCCCGGCATATCAATCAGCGTCCATCCTGCCGCCGAATGGGCGACCGAGCCCGCCGGCCTGGAGGCGGCGAAAGCTGCCGTTGCCGAGGCGGATATCGTCGTTGGCTGCATGATGTTCATTGATGATCAGGTCCAGGCGATCCTGCCGGCTCTCAAGGCCCGCCGCGATCACTGCAAAGCGATGCTGTGCTGTGTGTCGTCGGCCGAGATCGTCAATCTGACCCGTATGGGGCGGCTCGACATGAGCGCCGAGCCGTCGGGCCCGATGGCAATGCTGAAGCGGCTGCGCGGCAAGGGTAAGCCGGGCGAGGCGAAAAGCACCTCCGGCGCCGGCCAGATGGCGATGCTGAAACGGCTGCCTAAGATTCTGAAATACATTCCCGGAACCGCTCAGGATCTTCGGATCTATTTCCTGATGATGCAGTATTGGTTGTCCGGCTCCGACGAGAATGTCGAGAACATGCTGCGGCTTTTGGTCAGCCGGTATGTCATGGGCTCAAAAGCCATCGCGGTGCCGGAGCCCGTCGAATACCCGGAAGTCGGCGTCTATCATCCGCGCATGGCGGCGGCGCTGCCCAACCGGATGTCCGAATCCGCCGCGCATTTGCCCAAGGATGGCAAGCAGATCGGACAGGCCGGAACGGTCGGCCTGCTGCTTTTGCGATCCTATGTGTTGGCGAATGACGCGCGTCATTATGACGGGGCGATCGCGGCGCTTGAGGCGCGCGGACTCCGGGTTGTTCCGGCTTATGCCAGTGGCCTCGATTCCCGCCCGGCGATCGAAAAGTTCTTCATGAAGGACGGCAAGGCGACGGTCGACGCCGTGGTGTCCCTGACCGGATTCTCCTTGGTCGGCGGACCGGCCTACAACAACGCAGCTGCCGCCGAGGAGATTCTGGCAAGTCTCGACGTGCCCTATATCGCCGCGCATGCGCTGGAATTCCAATCGCTTGAGGAATGGCGGCGCGACGGACGCGGCCTGTCGCCGATCGAGGCGACCATCATGGTTGCGATCCCGGAGATCGACGGCGCCACCGGCCCGATGGTGTTTGGCGGCCGTTCCAGCAGTGCCACCGGACAGTGCGGCGGATGCGAACGCGGCTGTGATTTCTCCGGCGGCGCGTCCAACCGCGACATGAACCCCTGCGCCGAGCGGGTCGAAGCGTTGGCGGCGCGGGTCGAGAAGAAGGTGCGGATGCGGCGAGCGGAGCGGGCGGAGCGCCGGGTCGCGATCACCCTGTTCAACTTCCCGCCGAACGCCGGTGCGACCGGCACCGCTGCCTACATGTCGGTCTTTGAATCGCTGTTCGAAACCTTGATGGTGATGAAGGCCGAAGGTTATGTGGTCGATGTACCCGAGACCGTCGACGACCTGCGCGAGCGGGTGCTTGGGGGCAATTCCGGGTTGCTTGGGCAGGACGCCAATGTGCATGCGCGGGTCTCGGTTGACGACCACGTGCGGCGAGAGCCCTACCTGCAAGAGATCGAGAGCCAGTGGGGCCCGGCGCCGGGCCGTCAGCTCAGCATGGGCCGCGATATCCTGATCCTGGGTGAGCGGTTCGGAAATGTCTTCGTCGGGATTCAGCCTAGCTTTGGCTACGAAGGCGACCCGATGCGGCTCCTGTTCGAGAAGGGCTTCACCCCGACCCATGCGTTCAGCGCGTTTTATCGCTGGCTGCGTGAGGATTTCGACGCCCATGCGGTACTGCATTTCGGAACCCACGGCGCGCTTGAGTTCATGCCAGGCAAGCAGACAGGGTTAAGCAATGAGGATTGGCCGGATCGGCTGATCGGCGACCTGCCGAACATCTATCTGT
>CALAHL010000344.1 GCA_937891725.1 uncultured Rhodospirillaceae bacterium
GCCCCTTCGAGGAAGAGGGCGGCGGTTTGGTCTTTGACGGATGAGGCGGGGAGAGTGGCTTCCCGCGCCGTTGGAGATATTGCCATGTTTGACCTTCCCCTGCCGATCCAACCGAGCCCGCGCCCGATGGGTCCTGGCACAAATGGTGGGACTGTCGCTTCTGATCCCAGCCTGCCTTTCGCGCTGACCCGGATGCACCGGACGCCAGCGGCCCTGATGTCGGGCACCGCTGCACCCGTGGTCGTTGAGCGTTTTGCGACCTTGGCTGATGCCATGCAGGGGGCGTTTGAGCTTGCCGAGGACAACGGCTCCGATGCAGCGCTGGAGATTCTGGCCATCCTTGATTGCGACCTGCGCCTGGTTCTTGCCGGGGCGGCCAGTTGTGGCGCTGTGGCTTGGTGCCACCCTGTCGCCAATGCTTTTGAGGCGCGGGCCGTCGTGACCGAGGCGGTTCAGCTGCGCGCCCAGGCTGGCCGTGCCACTCACTGGCACGAGCCTCAACTGGCGCAGCGACTGCGTCACCGTGCCGATCTGCTGGATGCGCGTCTGGTCGACCCGCTCTGGCGCGCCTTTGCCGCTCGCGCGCTGCAGATCGCGGCGTGACGCTCAAGAGACAGAGGAGGGCTGGGAAGGGTTTGAGCCTTCGGGGGGCAGAGGAGTGCGCCACCCGGGGGGTCTGACCTGTCCTCACCGAACGGAGATATCCATGACCCAGACTGAACCCACTCTGGCCGCCCCGCTGCGACCATCCACCGTCGATTTCGGGGCGATCCTTGCCGCGCATGCCGAACGCACCGCCCGGACCCTCGCCCTGCGCCCGGGCAACAAAGATCGTCTTTTCGATGGCCTCATGGCCGCCGGCATCACTCATGTCACCGTGACTTTCGACGGGGCCGGTGACAGCGGCCAGATCGAAAACATTGGCGCCTGGGCGGGCGAGACGGCTGTCGATTTTCCCGCAACCGAAATCCCCTATGCCGCGCTGACCTGGGATGACCCCGAGGTCGAGATGCGGCAGCTCTCGCTGGAGGATGTCGTCGAGCAGCTCACCTACGACTTCCTCTCCGACACCCATGGCGGTTGGGAAAACAACGACGGCGCCTACGGCGAGTTCTGCTTCGACGCGTCCGCACGCTGCATCCATCTCGAGTTCAACGAGCGCTTCACCTCGTCCGAACTGTACACGCACGATTTCTGAGGGGGCAGCGATGGCACATCCCTATCACCACGCTCTGTCCTCAGTGAAGAAATGGGGCGGCACGGTCGACTGCTACATGGCCGTGCATACTTGGTTCGACCAGAGCAAGGAGATTACTGCGGACTTTCGGCACCGGGCGCTGCGCCACCATGCCGAGGGCATCTTCATGGCCGAGACGATTTTCGGTCCCACCCTCACACTCTCGACCGGGCGCATCATTCCGACCCGCTGGGTCGGCGAGCAGCATGTGAAGGAAGACCTCGGCTTCATCCCGAGCTTTGCTGATTGGGTGAAGGCCATCCGGCCTGAGCCTTGGATGGGCCGGTCGGCGCGGATCGAGGCATTGGTCGATCCACATCTCGCCTCGCCCGTTGTCGAGGTCGCCTGAGATGACTGACCCGGCCTATCAACGCCTCGGCCTGCCAGTGACGGCTTCGCCCTTCGCCGTCCTGCGCGCGGCGGTCCGGGCGCTCCACCCCGACACGCGCGCCGTTCGCGGCTTCCGGACGGCGCGCAAGCGCTTCTACCGGCAGATGCTCTGCGCGCATGCCGCGCGAAAGACGGCGGGCGACAGTTCCACAGGCTGATCGCCCCCAACCACCCTTTCATCCCAGTCCAGTGCCCGGCCTCTCGGCTGGGTCTTCACATTCAGGAGGTCCCTATGGCGGATTATTTCAGCCATTTCTCGTGCCTGCTCGATGTCGGCACCCCCGACAAGGCGGCCCGCGCGCTTGCGCTGTTCGAGGAACTCCGCGCCGCGGATCAGGACGCCGACGACCCGGAGGTCGCGGGTTTCACTCTCGCGCGTCAGGACGCGCCCGAGGGCAGCACCCTCTGGCTCCATGACGAGGACCACGGCGATGTCGAAGCCGTCATCCGTTTCGTGCTGCGCCTGGCGGAAGAGCTCGACCTCACCGGCCTCTGGGGGTTCCAGTATGCCTTGACCTGCTCCCGGCCGCGCCTCGACGCCTTCGGCGGCGGCGCGCATGTCATCGATCTTGGCACCCGAAATTCCATCGGCTCGACGAGCAGCCAAGAGTGGCTGGCCGCCGCGCTGAACGGGGAGGACGCACATGCCTGAGGTCATCTGCACCACAGTCTACCAGTTCCCCGAACTCTCGGATGCGGCCAAGGAAAAGGCGCGCAGCTGGTATCGCGAACTCGGCCCACACGACGACTGGTGGGACGCGGTCTATGAGGATTTCGAGAGGGTCTGCGAGATTCTCGGCATCCGCCTGAAGACCACGCCCGTCCGCCTGATGGGCGGCGGGACGCGGGCCAAGCCCTGCATCTGGTTTTCAGGGTTCTGGAGCCAGGGCGACGGGGCCTGCTTCGAGGCCTATTGGTCCCATGCCAAGGGTGTGTCCGCGCGCATCCGGGACTACGCGCCCTCGGACGCGACGCTGCACGGCATCGCCGACCGGCTGCAGGCCATTCAGCGGCGCAACTTCTACCAGCTTGCCGCCGAGATCAGCCATCGCGGTCGCTACTATCACGAATACACCATGTCGATCGACGTCACGCGGGACAGCCCGACCTGGCAGTCGCCGACCGAGGGCGCGGAGGAGGTCGTGACCGAGGCGCTGCGTGATCTGGCCCTGTGGCTCTACCGCCAGCTTCAGGCTGAATACGACCACCTGACCTCGGACGAGGCCATAGAGGAGGGGATCATCGTCAACGAGT
>CALAHL010000345.1 GCA_937891725.1 uncultured Rhodospirillaceae bacterium
AGGTAGTTATCGCCCTCTTTGTCTTACGCCTGGTTGGTTTCACGCATCTGTGGATGCCTCCCCTTGCGTGGTTCTGACAGCGTGTCGGTCCTGAATGCTCCCGCAACGCCGCTATTCGGCCTCCACATCCAGCAGTTCGAGGTAGCCGCGCGCCATTGTGCAAATGGATAAGATCCTGAACGTGGCGGAGACGCCATGTTCTCGCGCTCAAACAAAAATTGTGTAATGGTCAAACTTGTATAGCTGAACCTTACCTTTCGTCGCCGCGTATCGAGAATTCCGATTTGATGTTTCCCAAATCCATTGCCGATTGTAAGCGCTCATCTGTTCCCCTAGTTTTTTTGTCAGAGCTGAACGTGGGACAAGACCTCCGAATCGTAAGGAGGGGCTTGCATGGAAAGAGACGGCAAAATGGACGTCCCTTTGGACGTCTCGAACGGTGGGTATGCGGTCCGACTGGATGTGATCGAGGGTCCGTCGGGTCGGCGGCTGCGTTCGGATGAGGAGAGGGTGCGGATTGCAGCGGAGAGCTTGCTGCCGGGCGTCCGTGTGGCGGATGTGGCGCGCCGGCACGGAACGACGCGCTGGCAGGTGTATGATTGGCGCAAACGGCTTCGGGATGGCCGGCTGGCCTTGCCGGAAAGCGTGGCCACGGCACCCGGGTTCGCAGCGCTGGTGGTCGAAGAGCCGGCCCGGCCGCAGACCGCGCGTTGCGCGATCGAGATCGTGGTCGGCGACGTCGTGATCCGGGCGGCGCCAGGCTTTGACGAAGAACATCTGTCCCGGGTGATCCGGGCGGTACGGGTGTCGGTATGATCGCGCCGGACGGGCATCTGCGGGTCTATATTGCGACACGCCCGGTCGACTTTCGCAAGGGCCATGACGGTCTGGCTGCGGTTGTGCAGGAGATATTCGGGCTCGATCCGTTCGACGGCGCGGCCTTCGTGTTCCGGTCGAAACGGGCGGACAGGATGAAGGTGCTGGTCTGGGACCGTACCGGTCTGGTGCTGCTGCACAAGCGGCTGGAGGGAGCGAAGTTCGTCTGGCCGCAGGTGCGCGACGGGGTGATGCGGCTGTCGCCGGCGCAGTTTGCGGCGCTGTTCGAGGGTCTCGACTGGCGGCTGGTGCGGCCCGAGCAGGGGCGTCGTCCGCAGTTGGCGGGATGATCTGCGGCAGAGTGACTCAGGCGCCGGTTTGGGATGGCCGCCAGGGAGCTGCTGTGCTTGAAACGGGGCATGACCCTGCTGCCCGCCGCCGAAGAGATCGCAACGCTGAAAGCGCAGCTGGCGCAAACGCAGGCCGCCCTGGCGGCATCCGAGGAGGCGCGGCGCCGGCTGGAGATCATCGTCAGCGCATTGCGCCGCGAGAAGTTTGGCCCGAAGTCGGAGAAGCTGAGCGCCGAGCAATACAACCTGCCTCTGGAAGACGTGGAGATTGCCCAGGGCGTGTTGGATGCGGCGCAGGAAAAGGCTGCGGCCGTGATCGACGGCAAGTCGGGTTGCGGGACGCGTCCGCGGCGCCGCAACCGGGGCCGGCTGCCCGCCCACCTGCCGCGAGTGGAAAGGGTGATCGAGCCGGAGAGCAGGATGTGCCCCTGCGGCTGCGGCGAGATGGCAAAGATCGGTGAAGACGTCTCCGAGCGTCTCGACATGATCCCCGCACAGTTCCGCGTTCTGGTCACGCGGCGTCCCAAATATGCCTGCCGCCGTTGCTCGCGTGCCGTGGTCCAGGCCCATGCGCCCGAGCACGTGGTGCCCGGTGGCCTGCCGACCGAAAGATTAATCGCCCAGGTCATCGTCTCGAAGTTCGGCGACCACGTTCCTTTCTACCGGCAGGCCGATATCTACAGCCGGCAGGGGATCGCCCTGGACCGGGCCACCCTTGGCAACTGGGCAGGACGGGCCTGCTTCCACCTCCGGCCGATCGCCGAGCATCTCGTCGGGCATCTGGCCGCGGCGGATCGCCTGTTCATGGACGAGACCACCGCGCCGGTGCTCGATCCCGGGCGGCGACGAACGAAGAAGGGCTTCTTCTGGGCCATCGCTCGCGATGATCGAGGACATGCGGGGGCTGGCCCGCCGATCGTCCTGTTCCGCTATGCGCCCGGCCGCGGCGGCGTCTATGCCGAACGGTTCCTGCACGGCTTCCGCGGGCGGTTCCTGCAATGCGACGGCTACGACGGCTATGACCGTCTCACCCGTATCCAGCGGGCCGAGGGGCCGTGGACGCTGGTGCATTGCTGGAGCCATCTGCGCCGGCGTTTTGTCAAGCAGATGCAAAACACGCAATCCCCGATCGCCGGGACCGCGGTTCGGCAAATCGCCGCGCTCTATGCCGTCGAGACGACCGTGCGCGGCGCGTCCCCGGACAAACGGCTCGCGGCGCGCCGGGAACATTCGGCACCGATCGTTGCGGCCATGAAACCCTGGCTCGAGAAGCAACTGTCGATGATCTCATCCGCCTCCCGGCTGGCCATCGATATCCGCTATGCGCTCAATCACTGGGCCGGCCTGACCCGGTTCCTCGAAGACGGCCGCCTCGAACTCGACACCAACCCGGTCGAGAACGCCATCAGGCCGGTGGCTCTCACAAGAAAAAACGCTTTGTTCGCCGGTCACGAGGTCGGCGCTGAAAACTGGGCACTCCTCGCCTCCATCGTCGCCACCTGCAAGCTTAACGATGTCAATCCGGTCGCCTATATCGCGGATACCCTCGGCGCCATCCTGAACGGGCACCCTCAGAACCGTATCGAAGACCTCATGCCCTGGCGCTTTCGAAAGACGTCAACCCTAAACGCATAGGCCTTCCGCTAAGCGCTTACCTCTTAGTGGAACCGTTGCATGAGCACTGGATCCTCTGAAGAGCAAAAGCCGTCATCAATCAGTGGCTCAGACAGTACAACCACGAGCGACCATATCAGGCCCTCAACATGCGGCCACCACTGCCGGAAGATCTAATTAGGAATGGCACGGAACTTGTGGGCTTGAGAAACCCCAGCACTTACGCCTGAACTGCGCCAGTTCGTCCAAAGCCAGTTGTAAATAGACGTGCTTTCGGTTCGCACTTCTATAAAATTCGGACTTATCTGTGGTTTTTTAATTTGTTTGGACCGCACGGCGGCGAAATATGCCATCTACCAAGACCATATGCGGCACAGTCAATCCCGCAAGACCAATGAAAACTACCCTAAGCAGAGCTGATTCCAAAGGCATTGCGAAGGCAGACCACCACCAGGCAACGCCACCCGCACTCCAACTTACTAAAGTTAATAGCAGCGCCTGTGTGTAAAGCGTGCGCCTCAGCATGATTTTTTGGACCGATTTCCAAATGCCCCACATATGCCGGGGAGAATGTATACAGCAAAAATAAAAGGCAAAGCCGACGAGTGGCGGCACTTGCGAAAATAAGACGAGCAGCAGTGAAAGTTCTAAAAACCCAGCCCGCCAGCAGTTATTCCGAAGCGCCCGCCACCCATAGATTCCGATCGACAGCACCACAATTACGGAAACTATATCAATAGCAACCCAGACAGGACTAGTCATATCGCCAGAAAGAAAGGCAAAAATCTGATCAACTTTGGCCTTATGGCTTTGGCTGATGCCCGCGACAACAACACCCCCATGGGCAAACGTCTGTACCCACCT
>CALAHL010000346.1 GCA_937891725.1 uncultured Rhodospirillaceae bacterium
ACAGAGCCACCTGTCCGTCATGGTCCAGATCCGTGCGGTCTGGAATCAGATTGCGGGTCGGCCGGGCCAGCTTCTCGTGCAGCTTGGCGGCGTCCTCGCCCACCAGCGCCTCCCGGCCGAGCGCTGTGCGGATCGAGCCGAGGATCTGATCTTTCGCGGAACTCATGCCGCCCTCTTCTTCTCACCGTAGAGCTGGTGGAAGGTCTTGCCCTGAGGCGCCGGCATGTCGCGGACCTTGGTCCAGCCGCCGGCCAGCGGCAATGACTTGAATTTCCCGGCTTTTCCACCGAGCGCGCCGAGCACCCGCATGGCTATTCCGGTTGCGAAACGGTAGAGCTTCGGGCGGGTCGCCAGCCCGGCCCAGAGCTTGAGCGCCGACTTCACGCGGGGCGAGCCCAGATCCCGTTCGAACTCGTGGGTCCGGTAATGCCGCATCATCTTGGGCAGCGGAATCCGCATCGGACAGACGCTTTCGCAGCGGCCGCAGAAGGTCGACGCGTTCGGCAGGTGGCCGGCCTCCTCGACCCCGATCAGCGACGGGGTCAGCACCGCCCCCATCGGTCCGGGATAGACCCAGCCATAGGCGTGACCGCCGACCGCGGCATAGACCGGACAGTGGTTCATGCAGGCGGCACAGCGGATACAGCGCAGCATGTCCTGGAATTCGGTGCCCAGCATCGCGCTGCGGCCGTTGTCCAGCAGCACAACGTGGAATTCCTCCGGCCCGTCCAGATCCTTGGCCCGACGCGGCCCGGTCGAGAAGGTGGTGTAGACCGACATCTCCTGCCCGGTGGCCGACCGCGCCAGCAGCCGCAGGATGGTCGAGGCGTCCTCCAGGGTCGGGACGATCTTCTCCAGGCTGGCGATCACCACATGGCATTTGCCGAGCAGCTGGGTCATGTCCCCGTTGCCCTCGTTGGTGACGATCACGGTGGAGCCGGTCTCAGCGATCAGGAAATTCGCCCCGGTCACCCCGACATCGGCCGCAAAATACCGGTCCCGCAGCTTGGCGCGCGCCTCGTCGGTGAAGTCCTGCGGCGTTTCCAGCCGCCGGTTCGGGTCCAGATCGGTGTGGTATTTTCGGAAATCGTCGGCGATCTGCTCCCGGGTCACGTGGATCGCCGGCGCGATGATGTGGCTGGGCGGCTCGTGCCGCAGCTGGATGATGTACTCGCCCAGATCGGTCTCGACCGGCTCGATCCCGTTCTCCTCGAGATAGTCGTTCAGGCCAATCTCCTCGGCCACCATCGACTTGCCCTTGGTGACCGTCTTGGCGTTCCGGGTCCTGGCGATGTCGAGGATGGTCTTGCGGGCCTCCTCCGGGGTACGGCACCAGTGCACCACCCCGCCGTTCTCGACCACCTTCTCCTCGAACCGCTCCAGATAGAAATCCAGATTGGCCAGCACGTGGTTCTTGATGTCCCGGCCGGTGTCGCGCAGCGCCTCGAACTCCGGCAGCTCGGAGGTCACCTGACGGCGCTTCTCCTGAAACCCGGTCTTGATGTTGCCCAGCGCCCGCTGCAGCGTGCTGTCGTCGAGCGCGCGGCGGGAATTCGCTTTGAAATTCTTCGAGGTCGATTCCATGCGGTCTCTCCTAGCCCTTGCCCTGGGCGGCCTTGCCGTCGCCGATGCCGGGCTGATCCGTCATGCCCGCCAGCACCTCGGCCACGTGGCGCACTTTGGTCGTGTGGCCCAGGCGCTTGATCTTGCCCGCCATGTTCAGCAGGCAGCCCAGATCGCCGGCCAGCAGGGTGTCGGCCCCGGTCGCGGCCACGTCGGTCACCTTGTCGGTCACCATCTTATCCGAGATGTCGGGGTATTTGATGCAGAAGGTGCCGCCGAACCCGCAGCAGATCTCGGCACTGGGCAGCTCGGTCAGGCTCAACCCCTTGACCGTGGACAGCAGCTTGCGCGGTTGCGCCTTGACCCCCAGCTCCCGCAGGCCAGAGCAGCTGTCGTGATAGGTGACGGTGCCGTCCAGCTTGGCGTCGACCCCCTCGACCCCCATCACGTCGACCAGGAACGAGACCAGCTCATGGGTGCGTTTCGACAGGTGCTGGGCGCGCTGGGCGGTCTCCGGCTCGTCGGCGAACAGGGCCGGGTAGTGCTCATGAATCATACCGGCGCAGGAGCCGGACGGCGCCACCACGTAGTCGAATCCCTGGAAGGCGTCGATCACCTGGCGCGCGATGGCGCGGGTGTCGGGCAGGTCGCCGGAGTTGAAGGCCGGCTGGCCGCAGCAGGTCTGCGCCTCGGGCACCTCGACCGTGCAGCCCGCATCTTCCAGCAGCTTGATCGCCGCGAACCCGACGCTGGGCCGGTACAGATCCACCAGACAGGTGACGAACAGACCGATCCGGGGATTTTTCTTGGTATTGGATGCCATGAACGCCGCGCCTTCCGCTGAAACTCCTCTATGGCGGTAGCACGCGGGGGCGCGCAGCGGCAAGGTGCCTCATGGTCGCGCCCCGTCGACGCCCCGTGGTTCGACGGGCTCACCACGATAAATTTT
>CALAHL010000347.1 GCA_937891725.1 uncultured Rhodospirillaceae bacterium
CGGCGAGCACCAACCGCACGATCGATCTGCGCTCCGACACCGTGACCCAGCCGACAGCGGCGATGCGGGAGGCGATGGCGCGGGCCGAGGTCGGTGACGACGTCTATGGAGAGGACCCGACGATCACGGCGCTCGAGACCAAGGTCGCGGCGATGCTGGGCAAGGAGGCGGCGGTCTACGTCACCTCCGGCACCCAGTCCAACCTCCTGGGCGTGCTGGCGCATTGTCAGCGTGGCGATGAATACTTGATCGGCGACGTCTACCACGTCTATCAGTACGAGGCGTTGGGAACATCGGTGCTAGGCGGTGTTGCCGCCTATCCGCTGCGGACCGATGCGAGTCATGGTCTCGACCCCGAACAAGTGGTGGCCGGTATAAAGCCGGACGACGCCCACAAGCCAATCACTAAGCTGTTGTGCCTGGAGAACACCGTGAATGGTCGGGTTCAGGACCAGACCCGGATCGAGGCGCTGGCGGATACCGCCCATGCCAACGGTTTGGCGGTCCACATGGACGGCGCACGGCTGATGAACGCGTCGGTCAAGCAAGGCCGGTCGCCGAAGGATCTGGTCGCGAAGATCGACACCGTTTCGATTTGCCTGTCGAAAGGCCTTGGCGCGCCCGTCGGCTCCGTTTTGAGCGGCCCCGCAGACCACATCAAGACCGCCCGGCGTCTGCGCAAGATGTTGGGCGGCGGTATGCGCCAGGCGGGCGTGATTGCGGCTGCCGGTCTACATGCGCTGGAAAATCATGTCGAGCGGATGGCCGAGGACCACGCCAACGCCCGGCGTTTGGCGGAAGGCCTTGCCGGAATCGAGGGACTCTCGGTCGATCTGGATGCGGTGCAGACCAATATGGTCTTCGTCGGCGCGGATCTGGAAAAAGCCGACGCCTTACGGGCCTTTCTGGCTGAGCGCGGCATTGTCATCGGGCGCTCCCGCCCGGCGATCCGGATGGTCACCCATCTGGACGTGACCGAGGAGGATGTCGACCGAGTGATCGCCTCCGTGACCGAATTTTACGCGCGCTGAAATTATTTTTGTTGCGATGCACAATAGGTCTTGATCCCTGACCTACTAGGGGCGATATATGGATTGTGCGTTGCAGCATCTGCGTCACCGGCACAAAGCCGGACGGTTATCAAAAATAGTCTTGCCTTAGGGAGGGAAAAACTCGCAACAAGCGGAGATTTTCCCCATGTCTACCATGAAAACGACTGAAATTGATGTGTTCACCGACCGGCCGATCACGGACCGAGTTCCGAACATCACCCAAGACCAGATCGACTTTTACATGCGCCGCGGCGACCGGATTCGGTCCCAGGAGATCGCGCGGGTCTTCGGCTCGATGTTTTCGTTCCTGGGTAATCTTCCGAGCTACGTGAAGACGACGGCCGGCAGCGTTCGCAC
>CALAHL010000348.1 GCA_937891725.1 uncultured Rhodospirillaceae bacterium
GTCGCGGCTGCCGCCGACACGCTGATCGACGGGGCGATGTTCAATTCCGGGCAATGCTGTTGCGGGATCGAACGGATCTATGTGCACGAAGCGGTCTATGAGTCCTTCCTAGAGAAGGCCAAGTCGATCGTCGGCGGCTATGTACTGGGAAGTCCGCTGGACGCCGGCACCACACTGGGCCCGATGGCGCATCGCCGGTTCGCCGACGAGGTGCGGGCGCAGGTGGCGGAGGCCGTCGCCGCCGGAGCCACCCCACAGATCCCAGCCTTTGGCGACGACGACGGCGGCGCCTATCTGAGCCCACAGATCCTGACCGAGGTGACCCACCAGATGCGGGTGATGCGGGACGAGAGTTTCGGGCCGGTGGTCGGTATCATGAAGGTCTCTTCTGACGAGGAGGCCATCGCGCTGATGAACGACAGCGAGTTCGGCCTGACCGCCAGCCTCTGGACCCGGGATCTCGACCGAGCGGCTCGGATCGGCGACCGGATCGAGACCGGCACCGTATTCATGAACCGGGCGGATTATCTGGATCCGGGCCTGTGCTGGACCGGCTGCAAGAACACCGGACGCGGCGGTGGGCTGTCCGTGATCGGCTACCACAACCTGACCCGGCCGAAATCCTATCATCTCAAAAAGGTAACCTCATGACCCTCGTCGGAAACTGGTCCTACCCGACCGCGATCAAGTTCGGCGCCGGACGGATCACCGAACTGCCCCAGGCCTGTGCGCAGGCGGGCATCAAAAAGCCGCTGCTGGTCACCGACAGGGGCCTCGCCAACCTGCCGATCACACAGAAGACGCTCTCGATCCTGGACGCAGCGGGGCTCGGTTCGGCGGTGTTCTCGGAAGTCGGCCCAAACCCGGACGAGACTCACCTGGAAGCCGGGCTGACGGTCTACCGCACGGGCGGACATGACGGGGTGATCGCCTTCGGGGGCGGCTCCGGCATTGATCTGGGCAAGATGATTGCCTTCATGGCCCGGCAGAGCCGCCCGGTTTGGGACTATGAGGATATCGGCGACTGGTGGAGCCGGGCGGATGCGAGTGCGATAGCGCCGATCGTGGCGGTACCGACCACGGCCGGGACCGGCTCTGAGGTCGGGCGCGCCAGCGTTCTGACCAACTCGATCAGCCATGTGAAGAAGATCATCTTCCATCCCAAGATCCTGCCGACGGTCGTGATCTGCGATCCGGAGCTGACGGTCGGCATGCCAAAGCCAATCACCGCCGGCACCGGGCTCGACGCCTTCGCGCATTGTCTGGAGGCCTATTGCTCACCGCATTACCACCCTCTGTCCCAGGGCATCGCCTTGGAGGGGCTGCGGCTGGTGTCGGACTATCTGCCCCGGGCCTATGCGGACGGCGGGGATATCGACGCCCGCGGTCAGATGATGAGTGCGGCGGCCATGGGCGCCATCGCCTTCCAGAAGGGCCTGGGCGCCATTCACGCCCTGTCGCACCCGATCGGCGCGATCTACGGCACCCACCACGGAACCACCAACGCGGTGGTGATGCCGCCGGTGCTGCGCCTCAACCGTCCGGCGGTCGAGGAGCGTCTGGGACGGGCGGCCGCCTATCTGGGTGTCGGAGACAGTTTCGATGCGTTCTACGACCACGCCATGAAGCTGCGCGGCGAGATGGGCATTCCCGACAAGCTCTCGGCCCTCGGCGTCGGCCCTGACCGGATCGACGAGATGGTCGCCCAGGCTCTTGAAGACCCGAGCTGCGGCGGAAATCCGGTCACGCTGACCGAGGCGAATGTGCGGCAACTGTTGCTGGACAGCCTGTAACGGGTCAGCCGCCCCAGCAGGCGCGCAGCACCCGCATCCAATTACCGCCGAGGACGGCGCGGATGTCGTCCTCGGAAAATCCACGCTCCGCCATCCGGACCGTAAGGTTCGGCAACTTGTCCGGCATCTCGATCCCGGTGGGGTAGTGGTAGGGCGGGGCTGGATAATCTGCCCGGCGCCAGCGTCCCTCCGCAAGCCGCCCTTCGTATTCCCGGATGGCCGTGGCGTCGTCCGCGACACCGGATTGTCCCAGAAAGTAGTCGATCCCAAGGGCGACATGCGCGATCCCCACCAGATCGGCGACATAGGCCAGATGATCAATCATCCGGTCGAGCGTCGGCTTGGCATCAGCGGAGATGAACGCCGGAAAGCCCACGATCCCGGTGAGCCCGCCGGTCGCCGCGACCGCCCGGATCTGTTCGTCCGTGATGTTGCGGGCGGTGTCGAACACGGCTTTCGGATTGGCATGGCTGAACACCACCGGTTTGGTCGAGACCTCCATCGCCTCCAGCGTGGTCCGCGCGCCGGTATGGGAGCAATCGACCACCACCCCGACCTCGTTGCAGCGCGCGATCACCTTCATCCCGAAATGGGACAGCCCGGAATCGGTCCGCTCGCCCGCCCCGTCACCGATCCGATTCTTCTCATTGTAAGTCAGTTGCAGGATGCCGAGGCCCAACGCCTTGAACGCGTCGACCAGATCGACGTCGTTCTCGAGCAGATCGCCGCCCTGGGCGTGCAGAATGACCGCCGCCTTGCCAGACGCTTTTGCGGTCTCGATATCGGCAACCGAACGGGCAAGGATCAGCCGGTCGTCACCTCGGATATGCCGATGCCAGCCACCGACGGTCCGCAAGGTCTGAGCGGCGGTTTCATTGGTACAGATCGTGGGGCAAAGCACATCGACGCCGCCCGCCAGATACGCGCCGATCCAACGCCGGTCCCGTAGAAGGGGAGCGGCCGCGTCCAGGACCAGGGAGGAGCGATGAAGGGCGATTGGATCGAATTGCATCACGTCAGTTTGACCGCAACCAACACTCTGGGGAAGAGCCTGCCGCCGGCGCCGATTTCACTCTTGCTCAATCGGCATCGTTCCAGGGTTGTGTTACGTCTACCATCATCCCAATTCGGGTGATGCGGGGCGGTTGCCCCTTCCCGATACACAATATACGGAACCGCTCCGATGTCAGAAACCTACACGCCTCCAAAAGTCTGGACCTGGGACAAGGAAAACGGCGGCAAGTTCGCCAGCACCAACCGCCCGACCGCAGGGGCCACCCATGAAAGCGCGCTCCCGGTCGGCGAGCATCCGCTTCAGCTCTATTCGCTCGCCACGCCGAACGGCGTCAAGGTGACCGTGATGCTGGAGGAATTGCTGGCGGCGGGTCATAAGGGCGCTGAATACGACGCCTATCTGATCCGCATCGGCAACGGCGATCAGTTCGGCAGCGGCTTTGTCGGGATCAACCCGAATTCCAAGATTCCGGCTCTGCTGGACCAAAGCACGCCGACCCCGACCCGAGTGTTCGAGAGCGGCGCGATCCTGCTGTATCTCGCCAACAAATTCGGCGCGTTCCTGCCTAAGGATCCGCACAAGCACACCGAGGCCTTGAACTGGCTGTTCTGGCAGATGGGCAGCGCGCCCTATCTCGGCGGCGGCTTCGGTCATTTCTACGCCTATGCGCCGGAGAAGTTCGAGTATCCGATCAACCGGTTCGCGATGGAAACCAAACGGCAGATGGACGTGCTCGACCGGCATCTGGCAGAAAACCAGTTCATGGCCGGCGATGCGTACTCGATCGCCGACATGGCGATCTGGCCCTGGTACGGCACTTTGGCGCTCGGGAAGATCTACGAAGATTCCGGCACCTTCCTCGATGTCCAGTCCTACAAGCACGTCCAACGCTGGACCGCTGAAATCGCCGCCCGTCCCACGGTCAAACGGGGCCGGGTCGTGAATCGCGTCTCCGGGCCGGAGAACGAGCAATTGGCAGAACGTCACTCGGCCGCCGATATCGACGCGCTGGGCCTGTAGCTCCAGCGGCTGTGGCGTGGGTTAGCAAACGTCACAATCGCCCAAATTAACGAGAGACCGGAAACATTTGGCCAATCGCCTTTGCGGCATCCATCAAGCGGCCAACAGGGCCTCCTCGAACGGAAAGGCACTCAGGACCTCAATTCCGGTCTCTGTAATCAGGACCTGTTGTTCCAATTTGACCCCCTCGCCACCCGTCGCCTCGCCAATGAAACTTTCCACGCAGAGGGTCATGCCGGGCTCGATCACCCCATCGTAACCGGCGTTTGAAAAATCGGCGCGATGGTAGAGATAGGGATACTCGCCGGTCATGCCGCAGCCATGGGCGGACAGGTAGTAGCGATGCTCCCAGAACCGATCCGGCACATCCCAGGCCGCCTCGGAATACTCGCGGAAGGTCATGCCCGGCCGCAGGATCTCCATGTTGTGGTGCACCTGCTCATGCGCGGTCTTGTAAAGCTCCCGTTGCTTCGGGCTTGGCCTATCGGGACCGGAATGAAAGGTCCGCGAGAAGTCGGAATAATAACCGTGGCACCCGACCACATCGGTATCGAGCGCGATCAGTTCGTTCGGCCCGATCACCTTTGTTCCGGTTTCCTGAAACCACGGATTGGTCCGGCCACCGGAGTTCAGCAGTCGTGTTTCACAGTAGTCGCCGTTCTGGGCGATGATCGACTGGTGAAGGACCGACCAGAGCTCGTTCTCCGTGAGGCCCGGGCGGATCGCCTCCCGCAGCTTACCCACTGCGATTTCCGTGGCG
>CALAHL010000349.1 GCA_937891725.1 uncultured Rhodospirillaceae bacterium
ATCACCAGGTAGATGCTTCATGCCGTCAAGCCAGACTCATTCAGCAACAGGCTCCAAGGCTGTTAAAATTGGTGTGACCCGTTCGATACTTTGCGCCATCTTTACGAGTGCAATTGCCCCTTATGAAATTATTTTCATCCTCTGACATATCGAATTCGACAAGCCCCGCGACGAGTGCGGCACGGGTCTTGATTCCGCTGATCGGGCTGGTTGTTCTTGCGATCCTTACCGTTGGCGCCACGGTTTACCTAGCAGCACAGCAACTCGATCAGTCCGTCATGGATTCCTCCGGTCGTCTGGCGCGGACTGCGCTTGGCCAAATCGAAAGGCAGATCGCCGTACAGGCGCGCGAATACGCCTATTGGGATGCGACCAGAGCGAATGTGGTTGATCGGCTTGACATGGACTGGGTCAACACGAGCCTCGGCAAGTACTCGTTCGAGACGTTTGATTATGATTCCACCCTGGTCATCGACCGAGACAACAAGCTGCTGCTGTTTGCGACCGACGAACGCCCTCTGGAACCCGGTGCGGCCGAACCGCTTTCCCAATCGAACACCCAGGAACTCCTGCAGAAGCTTGCTCTGCCGATTGCCCGTGTCCGGGCCGGTCCGATGGACGTCCCGACTTCCGCCTCCGCCTGCATCCGGATCGGAGGAACTGTCTATGTCGCTGGGGTCGCACCGGTTACGCCGGAGCATCCCACCGAGGACCAGTTGGTTCCGGCCCCTCGACCGGTTCTGATCTACCTGAGGGCGCTTGATGATCCGCGTATGCTGCGGATCGGGGAAACCTTCGAGATCCAAAATTTTCGTGTCTCTCAAACTGAGAATGTTCCGGACCATTTTGCTCAAATGACCCTCAGAGACCCGAGTGACACGGTGATCGGCCATATGCAGTGGATGGTGCTCACCCCCACTCAAAGCTTCTTCAAAACGATCTCGATGCCGTTCCTCGCCGTCGGGTTGGTTTTGTTGGCTCTTGCAGCCTGGGTGATGAGCGGGATTCTGCGGCGTCACGAGGAACTGGCGTCTCGGGTCGGCCAACTGGCCAAAATCAACGCGCGTCTGCTCGACAGCGAATCCCAGGCCCGCTCCGCCCTCCAACGCGCGGAACATGCCACCCGCACAAAGAACAATTTCCTGGCAAGTGTGAGTCATGAGCTCCGCACCCCGCTGACCGCGATCATCGGCTTCTCCCAAATCCTCAAGCTACGTCGGAGACCCGGGAAGGTGGCAAGCCGAGAGGACGAGTATGCGGAAATCATCCATGATTCGAGCCAGCATCTGCTCAATTTGGTGAACGATATCCTCGATCTCGCCAAGATCGAGAGCGGCGGCTACGAAATGCAGGAAATCTGGCTTGATCTCAACCGTGAGGCCAAGTCGGTTCAAAGCCTTATGGGAACCGAGGCAATGAAGCGGGGCGTGACTTTGGATGTCATGACCCTGAACAATCCGCCGGCGCTGCTGGGCGACAGTCGCTCAATCAAGCAGATCCTCACCAACCTGGTGTCAAACGCGCTCAAATTCACGCCATCCGGTGGTCGCACCGATATCCGAATCAGCCTGAAGGGTCGGTCGATCGTCCTCGAAGTGGAAGATACCGGTACCGGAATCGCGGAAGACGACTTGGACGTGATCTGGGAGCCCTTCAACCGCACCCGCAATCCGGACCTCGCCAAGACCGAGGGCAGCGGCCTGGGGCTCCACCTTGTCAAGGTCCTGGCCGAACTGCACGGCTGCGAGATCGAACTCGAAAGCGAAGTGGGACGGGGCACGCGGATCGCGATCATATTTCCGCCAGAACGGGTGCGGTCGGTCGCGGCTTAACGCGAAACGGATGTCTCTCTAAAGCCCATTCCGTTCGCACAGATCCGACAAACGACACCCCTCGCACCTGGGTTTCCGGGATTTGCAGACCTGCTTGCCATGGTCCAGCAACCAAATATGTGCTCCCCAGGCATATTTCGCCGGCACCTTCGGTTCGAGGTCTCGCGCGGTCTGCGCCTCAGTCTTTCCCCGCGCCAGGCCGAGGCGGTTGCACACCCGGTTCACGTGGGTATCGACCGCCACGACCGGCTGATCGAAGACAAAGCGCAGCAGAATATCGGTCGACTTCCGGCCAACGCCCGGCAGGGCTTCAAGGCTCTTCCGGTCGGACGGCACCACTCCGTCATGCCGGTCCAAAAGCGCCGCGCAAAGCTTCCGGACACTCTTGGCCTTCATGTTGTAAAGCCCGCAGGCCTTGATCAGCCCGGCAATCTCGCGCTCATCCAGCGCGAGGATAGCTTCCGGCGTATCGGCCACTGCGAACAGGCTGTCCCGCGCCCGCGCGGTCATCTCGTCCCGGCTTTGCGCCGACAGCACGACCGAGATCAGACTGAGAAACGGGTTTGCGCCGATCTTTGATTGCGGGGCTTCCAGATGCTCCGGAGCCGCCTCGGACAGGCGGTGGAACAGCATCTCAATTGCGTCTGTGCTCAACATCCGACCGACATAGGGCGGGACTGCGTCGTTCCACAGGGTCGGGGACGAATAAATCCGTTAGGTGTTTGCCTGGGTAACCGTCAGAACGGATCACCGTCACAAAAAGACCTTCCGCACATCAATGGAACTCTCGTGTCCGATGCAGTCGAAATGCGCATCGAGCCAAGTCTGCGCCGAACGACGGCCGATATCCTTCAAATGGTCAAGAAACGCCCGTTCCGCATTCGCCTTTGAGGATGATGCCAACTCGCCCATTTCATCGGCGTTCTGGATCATGTGTATGCGGGTCATCCGATACGCCTCGGGGTCCAACTTGCCCCCGGCGATCAGTCGGTTGACGAAATGCACGGCTCTCATCTCCCGCATCAGCGTAGAGTTGAAGGTGATCTCGTTCATCCGGTCCAGGATCTCCCGCGCCGTGTTCGGTACATGTTCCCGGTACAGCGGGTTGATCTGAACGATCAGCACGTCCCGGCAATCAGCATTATAGGCGATTGGAAAGATCGCCGGGTTGCCCATGAAACCACCGTCGTAATAGGCCTCGCCCTCGATCTCCACCGCCTGGAACGTCAGCGGCAGACAGGCGGACGCCATGATCGCGTCGAGCGAGATCTCCTTGTTATCGAAAACCTTGATCTTTCCGGTACGGACGTTTGTCGCACTGATGAACAGCTTGATCCCGCTGGCATGGCAGGCGTTCTGAACGTCCACCACCTCGGCCAGCACATCGCGCAGCGGATTGATGTTGAGCGGGTTCAACTGATAGGGCGACAGGACCCGGTTCATCATGTCCATCATCATGAAACCCGGCGACGTGTCGACCCGCCAATTCCCCATCAGACGATCGATCACGGAGCGCTGAATCGGGCTCGTTCGACCCACATCCGCGATCCGATCCCAAAACCGGTCGAGGGCCGCCCGCGCGCCGCGTCGCCCGTCTTCGGCCCAACCGGACGCCATCACGATAGCGTTCATCGCCCCCGCACTGGTTCCACTGATCGCCTCGAACTCTATCCGGCCGTCTTCAAGCAACTTGTCCAGCACCCCCCAGGTGAAGGCGCCGTGGGATCCACCCCCTTGCAGCGCCAGATTCAGGGTCGGCGGCTTGTCGGGAGCGGGCCGCTTGGTCCGGCGCAAACCAGGTCCGATCGCGCCGGCCGCCTCGTCCCGCACCTCTTCAGGCACCTCGACGTCGCGGATGACGGGGTCTTCCACATCACCCAGTGGCGTTCCGGTCGGCCCCCGTGCGCCGAAGCCGTCCCGATCGGTCATCGGGCGGTCCAGCCACCGTCTATGGAGATTGGAACCCCGGTGATGGATCCTCCAGACGGTCCCGCCAGGAATACGGCCATGGCCGCGACCTCGTCGACCTCGACGAATTTCTTGCTTGGCTGGCTCGCCAGGATCACCTCACGGACAACCTGATCCTCGGACATCTTGTTCGCTTTCGCCTGTTCGGCGATCTGGCCCTCGACCAGTGGGGTTTTCACGAAACCGGGGCAGATCGCGTTGCAGGTGATCCCGGTCTCCGCCAATTCCAGCGCCACGGTCTTGGTCAGCCCCAGGACACCGTGTTTTGCGGCGACATAGGCGGCTTTATACGGCGACGCGACCAGTCCGTGGGCAGAGGCGATATTGATGATCCGGCCGAAACCTCGGGCCTTCATACCCGGGACCGCCGCCTTGATCGTGTGGAAGTTGGAAGACAGGTTGATCGCCAGGATCAGATCCCATCTGGAATCCGGGAAATCCTCGATTTTCTCGACGGTTTGGATACCGGCATTGTTGACCAAAATGTCTACGGCGCCGAACGCTTTCTCTGCGTCGTGCACCAACTGCTTGGCGGTCTCTCCCTTCGACATATCCGCATCCGAATAGAGGCACTTCACCCCATGCTCGGCCTCCATTGCGGCGCGCATCGCCTCGATTTGATCGGCATCACCGAACCCGTTGAGCATGATGTTGGCACCCTCGGCGGCCAAAGCCTTGGTGATCCCCTCGCCGATGCCGCTGGTGGAGCCGGTGACGACGGCGCATTTGCCCTTCAGGCTCATGATCTCTCTCCGTTGACTAAAATAGACGCTGGGATTTCGTGCTGGCGTATCTCTCGCTCATCATGTTGCGACGCACAACACGAATTTCAAACGCTGAAGCGAGGAGCACCGGATATTCCCATAGGCCCCCATAGCGGCTATGAGTGGGGCATGTGCGCGCAATCAGCCAGACCCAATATCATCGCCCCGACCGGAGACCAGTTGGGAGCGCTCGCCGAAGATGCCCTCGGCGGCATTCCCGAACCATTGCTGCGGCCGCTCGGCGGGCTCGCCATTCTGATCGAGGATTTTCCCGATGAGGAGATCTGCGAGGCGATGGATCTGGACTCCCCGTTCGATCTGCTCGGACTGTATCAGGGGGTCCCGCTCGGACACCGATCGACCGGAGAGACCCCGGCCGACCTGGACCGGGTCTTTCTGTTCCGCAGGCCGATCCTGGATTACTGGATCGAGAGTGGCGAGGATCTCTATACCGTGGTCCGCCACGTGTTGATACATGAGATCGGCCACCACTACGGCTATTCCGATGCCGAGATGGAAGCCTTGGAGCGCCAGGCCGAGGATGACGAGGACAACATGACCGCCGGCCGCGCCTGACCGGCTGGGAATCGGAAGTCATGACGACGTCACCAGACATCCTCGCCAATCTCGACCTCACCGACGTTCAGGACGACCCGTTTCCGCATGTGACGGTGGACACCTGTTTGCCGTCCGAGCTTTACTCGACATTGAGCGGCACGATGCCAACGCCCCGCTTTGGGCCGGACACGCCGTCGAACATGTTATCGCTGGCAAGTCCGTTCCAGCCGCCATTGGCCGGCCGGCTGAATCCGGCGTGGCAAGCCTTCATCGATCACCACATTTCGGCAGCCTTTTTCGCCTCGGTACTGCGGGTGATGGGCCCGTCCATCCTTAAGACATACCCAGAGCTGGAGCGGAACCTTGGCAAGCCGCTCGACCAGGCAACGGTCTCCTGGCACGGGTCGGACACGGACACGGATATCCAGATGGATGTGCAGTTCGCCTTCAACTCGCCGGTTCGAGAAGTCTCCAGCGTCCGTGGTCCGCATGTGGACAAGCCCCGGCGCCTGATCAGCGGGTTGCTCTACATGCCGCAATCCGGCGACGCGGCGGGCGGTGAGCTGATGCTGTACCGCTTCAAGGGAAGGCCGAAGCTCCGAGGGGTGATGGCCGACCCCGACGACGTCGCTGAAGTCTCGCGCGTACCCTATGAAGCCAACCGGCTGATCCTGTTTCTGAACGGGCCGACCAGCGTGCACGGAGTGATGCCGCGTCAAGTGACTGACGGGGTGCGGCGTTACGTCAATCTGTTCGTGGACGTCCGCGCGCCGCTTTTCCGGACGACCGCAGCCGGCGGAGCGGATTGACCCCTTCGCATTAACGTTGCACGCGGCACCAGTCTAAATGGCCGCGTTCGCTCGCTCTCACGCCGGCGCCATCATCCGATCAATCCGGTCGCGGATCTGATACCAGGCGCCGACCGTCGGCAGGAACCAGGGCGTGCCTGTGTACAGCGGATTCGTGGGGAACGGCAGACCTTCGAACGCACTTGGGCGGTTGGCCTTGCCCAGGATCTTGCGGGCGGTCTGATGGCCCAGATGGCTCATCATCACAACGCCGCTGCCGTTACAGCCGAGCGCATAGTGGACGCCATCGATCGTTCCCATATGCGGCACCCGGTCGAAGGTGAACGCGACATTCCCGGTCCAGCCATGGCTGATCTTCACACCCGCGAGCTGGGGGAAGATGCCAAGCATGTACTTGTAGAGCACAGGTGCGGTTTCGACCGCCGTGCGGGACCGGAAGCTGGCCCGGCCGCCAAATATCACCCGTGTGCCATCCGGTGACGGCCGGAAGTAGTAGAGCACCCGCTTGGTGTCCGCGATCATCCGCAGGTCGGGGAACAGCTCCCGGATCCGCTCCTCACCCAGCGGTTCGGTCGCGATGATGTAGCTTGCTATCGGAATCACCCGACGGTGGTGCCACGGCATCTCGCGCCCGGTATATCCGTTGGTTCCCAGCACGACCTCCCGCGCCCGCACCACGCCGCGGCTTGTGCGCAGCGTGAGATCTCCGGCCGAACCGTCGACCTTGTGGACCCGGCAATTGCCGCTCAGGATCACGCCCGCCCGCAGACAGGCCTGGCGCAATCCCTTGTGATACAGCGCCGGATGGACCCCGCCGGACCGGTCGACGGTCATCCCGCCATGGTAATAGTTGGTGTTCACATGCCCCTTCTGGTCCGCACGTGCGACGATCGCCGCACCGGCGTCGGCATGATCGTTCAAGGCGGCCACCTTCAGCGCCTGGGCGCGATGGGCGGAGGGCGTATGCGCCCCGACGAACCGGCCGGTGCGGGCATAGTGGCAATCGATCCCCTCGCGCGCGATCAACTGCTCGAAATGGGCGTAAGACTCGCCCGCCTCCTCGATCATCGCCTCGACCCGGTCCTTGCCGTAGCGCTGTTCGCTGTCGCCGCCCTTGCCGACATTGACGCCGCCCGAAACCATACCGCCCGACCGGGTGCTGGCCCCTTCACCGAACCGCTCGGCATCCATCACCAGGACCCGCAAACCTTCGCGTGCCAGTTCCAGCGCTGCGGACATCCCCGTGTATCCGCTGCCGATCACGGCAACATCGACTTCCTCCGGTGGCGGTGCGTCACCCTCCAGATCCGGCGGCGCCGCCTCCCACCAATAGGGCGTGTCCTTGAAATCCGGCGTGGCGATCTCGCTGAGGGACATGGGCAAGCTCCGGGTCGAATATGGACGCGTGGGTATGACGGGATGAAACGGGACGGCCGTCCCATTCTGGATAGAGGAATATCTTATCCCTGCCTATGGCGGGCGTATCCAACATTTTGATTCGGCATCCGCTGAGATTTTCTCGCACGTGGCAGGAGCGATGCATCTCGGCCCGAGGCGCATCTCGGAGCGACAGAAATCTGCAAGGACCGATGCCGAATCCCATTTGACATCCTGAGAACAGCTTGCAATAACGGTTGCTGATGATACCCATTCTCATTAAGGAGTCACTCATGATCCGGAACCGAACGGTAGGGCCATTGCTTTGCGCCGCACTGCTGGGGAGCAGCATTGTCAGCGGCGCGGCCGATACAATGTCCGGCGGCGGACAAGCCTTCGCGGCCGACGGCGAGGTCAATGTCTACTCGCTACGCCAACCGTTTCTGATCGAGCCGATGCTGGAGGCCTTCACAAAAGAGACCGGCATCAAGGCCAACGTGGTGTTTGCCAAAGAGGGCGTGATCGAGCGGCTGAAGGCCGAGGGCGCGAACAGCCCGGCAGATGTGATCCTGACGGTTGATATCGGTCGGCTGAACGATGCAGTCGAGGCGGACGTGGTCGCCACCGTCGACGACGAAACCATCAACGCCAACCTGCCGGAGTCATTCCGAGACCCCGAGGGGCGCTGGTTCGCCTTGACCACCCGCTCGCGGATCATCTACGCGTCCAAAGACCGTGTAAAACCGGGCGAAATCACCAGCTACGAGCAGTTGGCCGACCCGAAGTGGAAAGGCCGGATCTGCACACGCTCCGGCAAGCATCCGTACAATGTCGCTCTTTTCGCGGCCATGATCGGTCATCACGGCGAGGCCAAGACCGAGCAATGGATGACCGGCGTCAAGCAAAACCTGGCCCGCAAGCCACAAGGCAATGACCGCTCACAGGTCAAGGCGATCAAGGAAGGCGAGTGCGACATCGCGGTCGGCAACACTTATTACTACGGCAAGATGCTCGACGACGAGGAGCAGAAGCCGTGGGCCGACTCGGTTTTTCTCGTGTTCCCGACGATCGCCGACGGCGGCACCCACGTGAACATTTCCGGCATGGCGATGACCAAGAACGCGCCGAACCCGGAGAACGCGCTCACGTTGATGCGGTACCTGACCGGCGAGACTGCGCAGCAAATGTATGCCGAATTGAACTACGAGTATCCGGCCAATCCGGTCGTGCCTTGGTCTGAAAAGGTCAAGTCGTGGGGCACCTTCACGCCGGACGATCTCTCATTGGCAGCGATCGCGGAGTTGCGGGAAGAGGCGACAAAGATGGCCGACCGCGTCGACTACGACGGCTAACGCCCGATGAGCGTGCAAACCGGCACCTTGGGGGTCGGTGACCCGACCGGGATCCCTCCCGGTCCGGTCCCACCGTCGCCCGGGTTCGAGCCCAAGCTGCAGGTCAAAGCGGTGTCCGGAGACGGACGCCGCTTTTGGCACGTTCTGGCGCTGGTGGTGGTGTCGCTCGTCCTTCTGCCGGTCGCGACCATCATTTGGCGCGCGCTGTTTCCGACCGAAAACATTTGGCCGCATCTCGCCTCCACCGTCCTGCCGGGCTACATCTCCAACACGGTCATCCTGATGATCGGGGTCGGTCTTGGAACCTTCACGATCGGCACCGGAACTGCTTGGCTGGTGGCCATGTGCCGGTTTCCGGGCCGCGGCATTCTGGCCTGGGCCCTGATGCTGCCGCTGGCTATGCCGGGGTACGTGATCGCCTATGTCTACACGGATCTTTTGGAGTTCTCCGGACCGGTCCAAGGCCTGCTGCGCGATCTCACCGGGTTTGAGACCAAGCGGGACTATTGGTTTCCGGAGATCCGCTCACTGGGCGGGGCGATCGCGATGCTGACGCTGGTCCTGTACCCCTATGTCTACGCCTTGGCACGGGCAACCTTTCTCGAGCAATCCGTCTGCGTGATCGAGGTCAGCCGGACGCTGGGCCGCAGCACCTGGAGCGCCTTTCGGAATGTCGCGCTGCCATTGGCCCGCCCGGCGATCGTGGTCGGCGTGACTTTGGCGATGATGGAGTGCCTGAACGATTTCGGGACCGTCGATTTCTTCGCAGTGCGCACGCTGACCGCCGGAATATTCGATGTCTGGTACGGTATGGGAAATCCGGGGGG
>CALAHL010000350.1 GCA_937891725.1 uncultured Rhodospirillaceae bacterium
CGATCCGGCACGGAGATCGGGATCGGCTCCTGAGCTATTCCGCAGGCGAACATCCGCTTGCCCTGCAAGTGGGCGGCTCCGACCCTGAGGTTATGGCCGAAGCGGCTCGGGTCGCTGAGGATTGGGGCTATGCCGAGATCAACGTGAATGTGGGCTGCCCCTCCGATCGCGTCCAGTCGGGCACCTTCGGCGCCTGCCTGATGCGCGAACCGGACACGGTCGGCCGGGTGGTCGAGGCGATGGCGCGGTCGGTCGCGATCCCGGTCACGGTCAAATGCCGGATCGGCGTCGACGACCAGGATCCGGAACTCGCCCTCGACGCGCTGGTCGATGCCGTCACATCCGCCGGATGCTCAAGCGTGACGGTCCATGCCCGCAAGGCCTGGCTGCAAGGGCTATCGCCCAAGGAAAACAGGGATATCCCGCCACTCGACTATGATCGGGTGTACCGGCTGAAGGCCACCCGGCCGGCGCTTGAGGTGGTGATCAATGGCGGGATCGTCGACCTGGACACCGCCGAGGCCCATCTGGCGCGGGTCGACGGCGTGATGATCGGTCGGGCGGCCTACCAGACCCCCTGGATGCTGCGCGAGGTCGATGCGCGGCTGTTCGGCGTCTCGAAGTCGCAAGCGCCCGATCGGTGGGAGATCGTGCACGCGATGGCCGACTACGCGGCTCGCATGGCGGCTGAGCGCGGAACCCCGGTGCGCAGCATTGCCAAACATATGATGGGGCTGTTCCAGGGTCTGCCCGGTGCACGGGCTTGGCGGCGGTATCTGTCCGAGAACATGCACGACCCCGATGCCGGACCGGAAGTCCTGGTCCGGGCCGCAGCCCACGTTCGGTCCGACAGCCGTGCCGCCGCCTGAACCTGTCCCGCCCGAAACCGATCCGAGAGTGAAGCGCCAATGACTCGAACCCGCGCCCTGACCGAATTCGGCCCTTTGGGAGCCTTCTTCGTCACCAATCTCATCTTCGGGATCATGCCGGCGACGGCGGTGCTGGTTGGGCTGACGGTGGTGGCGGTAATCTATGCCTGGAAGGTCGAGCGTCGGGTCCCGATCATGCCGCTGATCGGCGCGATCATGATTTCGGTTTTCGGCGGTCTGACGCTGATCCTGGACGACACCTTCTTTCTGAAAATCAAGCCGACCGTGGTCAGCCTTCTGTTCGCGGCTGCTTTGGGCGTTGGGCTGCTGACCGGCCGGAACCTGTTGAAGGTCGCGTTCGGAGAGTTTCTCGAGCTGGACGCCGCAGGCTGGCGGAACCTGACGATCTACTGGATGTGCGTGTTCTGCGTGATCGCGGGGGCCAACGAGATCGCCTGGCGGTCGCTCTCGACCGACGGCTGGGTCACTTTCAAGACCTTCGGGCTGACCGGGATCTCCATCATCGCGGCGATCGGCGCGGCCCCTCTGATGAAGGCCGCCCGCCGAGTGAGTGAGGACTAGATGGACTGCGCTTCTCTGGATCGAGGTTTGAGCAGAAACAACGGCACGAACGTCACCGCCGCCAGCAGTCCCATGCCCCCCGCCGCGACATAGGCCGTCGTCGGCCCGTAGTGCTGGAACAGGATCCCGGCGATCGGCATGACCGTTCCCATCACCACCCCCGATACCAGCGCGTAGTAGAGCGCCTGGGCGGTTGCCCCCAATCCCTCCGGCGCGTTCTCCTGCAGGAAGCGCATGGCTCCAAGATGCCCCGCCCCGAAGGTAAGCGCGTGCAGCACCTGCAACGGCGCCGCCAGCCAAGGGGTGTCCGCGAAGGCGGTGAGCGGCCAGCGGATCAAGGTGCCGACAATCGCAATCGCGAGCAGCACCGGGGCCGAGCCGTATCTGCCGAGCCTGCCCGCGAACCAGAACAGCACGATCTCCGCGACCACGCCCAGGGTCCAGAGCAGGCCAATCGCCGTCTCCTGAAACCCCATGTCCCGCCAGATGATGGTTCCAAACGCGTAGTAGACGGCGTGTCCGGCTTGGATGGCGCCTGCCGTTGCCACGAACAGCAGAAAGCGCGGGCTCATCGCCAAGGCACCGGCCGCTTTCCAGGACCACGGCTTGGCGGTGCGGGTGCGGGCCTCCGGCAGAAGCCGGCAGCTCACCAGGATCGCCACCATGCAGCCGACCAGGGCGACCCACACGATCTCGGTGCCCAGATGCTCGATCGCCGGCCCCATGCCGGATGCGGCGATGATGAAGCTGATCGAACCCCAAAGCCGGATCCTGCCGTAGTCGTAGCCCCCAGACTTCACCACCGCGAGCGACAGGGCCTCACCGATCGGCATAATGGTCTGGAAGCACAGGGCGGCCAGTGCGGCGAGAGCAATGTAGACCCAAAACCCCTGAAGCAGCCCAAATCCCAGGAAGACCAGCACCGCCATCCCGGCCAGCACGGTCAGGGTCGTGCGGACCTGTCCGGTGGCATCCGCTACGGCCGAGACGGTGGGATGGCCGATCAGTTTGACCCAGAAGGTCACGGCCAGGACCGCGCCGATCTGCTCGGGGCTCATCCCACGCCCCTCCAACCAGACCGGCCAGTATGGCAACATGACCCCGACGGCGAGAAAATACGCGCCGTAGAACAGGCCGAGCCGGACCGGGGGTGAGAACATGTTCATGCGGCTGCATTCGTCCTACACCTCGCCCTATGTGCGCAAGGTCAAGATCCTGGCGCATGAGACCGGGCTCTGGGACGGCGTCAAGGAAGTCTATACCAACCCGGCAGATGAGGAGGTGCTCCGGCCTCTGAATCCGCTTGGAAAAATTCCGGCCCTGGAGCTTGAGGGGGTGGGTGCCGTGTTCGATTCACGGGTGATCTGCGAAGCGCTGGACAGGCTGCATCGCGGCCCACCACGCATCCCTGCCGACACGACCGCGCGGCTGATGGTGCTACGTACCCAGGCCCTGGCAGACGGTTTGGCGGACGCTGCAAATCTGCGGCGGAACGAGGCGCTGCGGCCGGATGCGCAGATCTACCATCCCTTCATCGACCGACAGGATCTTGCCATCAAGCATGCCCTGCTGGCGCTGAACCGGGTTGCGGGTGCGTGGAACTCGGACGACCCACCGCTTCTGGATCAGATCGCGACTGCCGCCGCTTTGGGCTATATTCGGTTCCGGTATGAGCGTTTGGAGTGGCGGGCGCAGTGCCCGGACCTGGCCCGTTGGGAGCAGCGGTTCTTCGACCGACCGTCAGCACTGCTGACCGAACCGATCAATCCTCCCGGGCGTCCGCCGCCGCCGCCGCAAACCGTGCCGCCGCACTGGCCGACTGAATAGGACAAGGGATCGATGAAAAAGGACACCTCTCCTGCCGGGTCGTCGGAGCCGTCAAAATCCATCGACTGGCGATCGATCGGGCTCTACCTCGTGCCCTATCTCGTCATGATCGGACTCGCCGTGATTCTGCTTCCGCAGACGATTGCCGCCCACATGGCCAGCGGCATCTGGGTGACGATCTGTTCCGCCTTCGGGATCAAATAAACATCGCAAGCTGATGGCTTGATCGTGTCGATATTGGCCGCCGCATGTCGGCTACACGATTGTGGAGTTGTTGCGGGCAGGCTAGGGTTTCGAATGTGGTGCTCATTTGGGGCTTAATCGGGAAGCCGGTGGAAGACCGGCGCTGCTCCCGCAACTGTCAGCGGATAGCCATCGTCCATTGCCACTGGAGCCCTTGAGGAAGGGGTCTGGGAAGGGGACGAAAAGGCGGTGACCCGCGAGCCAGGAAACCGGCCATGCAACGAAACTCTAACGGGCCTTCTCGGGATGAGAAGGTGGGAGAAAATCGAATGAGCAAACTTCGCGGATCGCTCTGGTCTCTGTTGATCGGCAGCGGCGGCCTGCTGGTATCCTCCGGCGCCGCACTCGCCCACCACCCGATGGGCGGCCAGACGCCTGATACGCTGCTGACCGGTGTGCTGTCGGGCATCGGACACCCGATCATCGGGATCGACCATCTGGCTTTCGTGATCTGCGTCGGCTTGGCCTCAGCCTTCGTCGCCGGCCGCTACGTCACCCCGCTGGCCTTCGCCGCCGCGACAATTGCCGGATGTGCCGCCATGTTGTCAGGCATCACCCTGCCCTATGCGGAGATCGTGATCACCGGGTCGGTGGTTGTGATGGGCGCCATCATCCTGACCGGGCGGTCGCTTCCTATGCCTGCCCTGGTCGGTTTGTTCGCGGTTGCCGGTCTGTTCCACGGCTCGGCCTATGCGGCCGCGATTGTCGGCGCCGAGACGACCCCGTTTGCCGGCTATCTGGTGGCGTTTGCGGCGACCCAGTACGCGATAGCAATCGCGGCCGGTTGGGTGGCAACCGCCGTCTGGAATGCTGCCGACGCCTCCGCACTCAAGCCCAGGCTCGCCGGGGCTCTGATGGCTGGGATCGGCTTCGCCTTTCTGGCCGAGAATGTTGAAGGCATGTTGTTCTAGTCGGATTAAAGTTCCGAATCAGCACCCCGCTCCGGCAGGGCATCAGATCATCGACAAACCCCGTCGCGTTTGACGGGGTTTCGTTTTTTGAAGGGGCTTCGTTTTTGAGCCTTTTGGGCACTCTCGAACGGAGGCTCTCCAAAGCGCCCCATCCGCCGGACTTTGGTCCCCTTTGCCGTCGCTTGAGACACCCGGGTCCGACGGGTATAGTCCGTCGCCAGATCAGGGCCTTTGTGATTCGAGTGCATGCAGGAGCGAACGGCAATGGCCGAAGCGGCGCAGTATTTCCTTGAGGACCTCGCGGTCGGTATGACGGCAAGCTATGACCGGGTCGTCACGGAAGACATGATCGAGCAGTTCGCGGACGTCAGCGGTGATTTCAATCCCCTCCACCTGGACGAAGACTACGCGAAGGGCACCATGTTCAAGGGCAGGATCGCCCACGGGATATTGTCGGCGGGTTTCATCTCCAAGATCTTCGGGACCATGATGCCGGGAAAGGGCTCGATCTATATCTCGCAAACCCTGCGATTTCTGGCGCCGGTGCGCATCGGGGATACGGTAACCGCTACGGTCGAAGTCGTTGAAATCAACGCCGAGAAGAAGCGGGTCAGCTTCAAGTCCCGCTGTCGGGTCGGGCGAACCGTGGTCATCGACGGTGATGCCCTGATTATGGTGCCGTCGCGGCACGCCAAACAGGCCGAATAGTCTCGACATATGGACATCATTCGCACGCTCG